>CAMCYV010000005.1 GCA_945885645.1 Bifidobacterium breve
ATCAACGCTAACTCTTTTCCAGGATCCGAAGCAATCTGAAATGATGCCCAACGCTCAAAGCCGGCTAATTCGATACTGCCGGAGCCATCGGGTAACTGCCATGTTTGGCCAACACGCAAAGACTCCAGTCCCAATTGGGTCATGTTGTCGACATTAAGGGTGTAGACGCTCTGGGACACACCGCCGTCAAGACCCAAGTCTCCTGCCCACGCACCCAGAAAAACCGACACGTCGTCGGGCGCCGGGAAAATCGAGTGTGGTCCGAGCTCTTCAGAGATAGCACTAGTGGGCAAAAAAAGTCCTCGGAACCCCAGCTGCGGATCTGAATCAGGAACTTTGACCACGCCCGTTGACGTGAAGTTTCCATCTTGTGGCAAAAAGACAACCGCGTCGTCGAGGACTACCTGCCTCTTCGAGTCGCGCACGATCAAGTGGGGCGCATAGCCGTGACCGACCAGAAATACTTTGGCTGAATCAATCACGAGTGGCTCATTGACCTCCACCAGGTGGGTGGTAGCAGTTTCCTCGCCGGGTCGATCAACAACCATTTTGGCTTCAAAAAGTCTTGGGGCCCCCGCTTGGGAATTGTCACGTTCAAACTCGACATTGAAACTCTCAAGTGTGAACGAAAATTCTGGGAGATTTTCAGCCGATGACAAGCGGCCCCCGCCCCATGCGTCGTACTGCGTCAAAGTATCTGAAAAACCCTCGCCTTCACGAACTATCACGTTGCCGCGCCAGCCGAAGAGTCCACCAATTGCGATACCGACCAGAATCAGAATGAGTGAGAAATGAAACACGAGGTTTCCAGTTTCACGCAAATATCCTTTTTCTGCGGAGACCCAACGACTACCGTCGGGGTCTTCACCGATCACCGTTCGCCAATGGTTCTTTTTGAGAAACGCATGCGCATTCTGGATTACTGCATCGGATTCACCCTCGACTTCGAAAGTGTCTCCACCCAGTCGCACAAGGTTTTTGGGCGCGGGTGGTGGTTGTGACCGCATTGCTCGCCAGTGCACTCCTAGTCGAGGAACAACGCAACCAATGAGTGAGATGAAAAGCAGGATGTATACAGCCGAGTACCACGGTGAACCGAAAACGTCGAAGAGTCCGATTGAATCAAAAATCGGGCCGAGCGTGGGATAGTCGATAATCCACTGGTCGACCAGAATCGGGTTCGTCCCTCTTTGTGGAAAATATGAGCCGGGAATGCTCACAATTGCCAGCAGGAACAGCAGGATGAGTGCGGTCTTCATGCTGGTGAGTTGGCGCCACAGCCACCGCAGGAAGCCGCGCTGGGACATGGGGGGTAGCGAAGTGCTCACTAAATCACCGTCTCAAACCCGGGCATGGTGACGCGAAGCCAAATGGTGAATTCGGTCCAGGCTCCCGTGAGAAGCAGCAGGCCGACAATCACCAGCATCGCGCCGCCGATCCTCATAATCGCAAGGTTATGTGTTCGGAGGAATTTCAACGCTCGCGCGGTGCGAGTAAATAGCAACCCAATCAAAATAAATGGCAATCCCAATCCGAGCGAATACACAAATGAGAGAAGTGCCCCACGGGCCGCACTCGCCTCCGTAAACGCCAGAGTCTGCACCGCCGCGAGTGTTGGGCCAATACACGGCGTCCAACCGATACCAAATGCAATTCCCAGAATCGGTGCTCCCGCAACGCCCCACTTGGGCACATGGTGGAACCGGTACTCACGTTGTAGCCCAGGAATCAACCCCATGAAAGCCAAACCCATGGCAATCACGAAAACTCCGAGAATGCGATTAATCCAGTCGGAGTATTCCAAGAGAAGTGATCCCATGCCACCGAATAACGCGCCATAGGAAACAAAAACCACACTGAAGCCGAGAACGAAAAGAACACTTCCCAGCAGAACCCGGCCTTTACGTCCCTCACTTAATTCAGCGCCGGTGAGCCCGGTGATGTAACTGATGTAACCCGGAGCCAGCGGCAGTACGCAGGGGCTCAGAAAAGCTACCAACCCTGCAGCAAATGCGATTAGCATCGCGAACAGCAGTGAACCGCTGACAACAACGGTGGAGATGTTATCCACTCGATGTCTCCGACTCATCGAGGAGCGGCTCGATCATTGCCCGCAGTGTGGCAGATGTCACAGTGCCGAGTGCCCGGGCTGCGACCCTCCCTCGTTGATCAATCACGATTGTTGAAGGGATCGCTTGCGGTGGCAATGAGTCATTAAAAAGTAACTGGATCCGACCGTCAGTGTCGACCATGGAAGGATACGTCACACCAAAATTTCTCGTAAATGCTTGCGCGGCCGCCTGCGAGTCGCGAGTATTGAGTCCGATGAATTGCACGCCCTTGCCATCAAATTGACGTGCAACTTCCTCTAACGCACCAGCTTCAGCCCGACAGGGAGCACACCACGAGGCCCAAACGTTGAGAACGACAACCTGACCGGCAAAGTCGGAGAGTTTTAACGTGTCACCATTGAGATCAACACCAACAGCCTCAGGAGCCAATTGGCGTTGTGCAGGCTCAAGAATTGTGACCGAACCATCACCTGAAACAAACCCCGCCCCGGTCTCTGGAGCTGTTGAACATGCGCTGAGGACTAGGACCAATACGAACCCAGCGATCACAGAACGAACAGTCGAGCGAGGAAGAACGCGCATGGTTACATGCTAAGCGCCAGCAATCTTGCTGGCCTTCTCAAGTAGGTCCCGTGAAGGCTCAGAATAAGTGATTGCCACCAAATCTTGATTATCAAATGTCAATGAAGTCAAAGATGCCAACGTGCATTGGCGTGATCGAGGGTCATGCCACAACCGTCGACGCTCTGCCGAAAGCCGGGCTATCCAAATGGGCAATTGGTGGCTGACCAGAACCGCTTCACGGCCCTGTGCGGCGAGGCGCGCAGATTCAATGGCAGCATTCATACGCGCTGCCACAATGTCATAGGGCTCACCCCAAGACGGCTTAATTGGATTCCACAGGTGGCGCCAAGTCTTTGGTTGCTTGAGAACACCGTCGCCGACGCTCACACGTTGACCCTCAAAGATATTTTCTGCCTCGATCAAATTCTGATCTGTCACAATGTCAAGCTTGTGACTGGTTGCGATGGGAGTAGCCGTTTGCTGCGCACGCTCCATTGGCGAGGAAATGACCGCTGCAATATCGCGCTGGGCGAGAGCAGCCGCGGCACGATCGGCCATTTCGAGTCCGAGATCGCTGAGAAAATAACCAGGAAGACGACCGTAAAGCACGCCTTCCGGGTTGTAAACCTCGCCATGGCGGAGCAGGTGAACCGTTGTGTGACCCGATGACTCTGACACGAGATCTACTTCGTGCTCTTGCGCCGCGCGACCGGCCTGCGACGGCTTGGACGCCATGACACTTCACCATTTGCAAGTGCAGCCTCACGCAAACCTTCAGCATGAACCGAAAGTGCGTCAACGAGTGCAAGCGGAGTATTCACTTCTGCGAGCACATCAACGCGAAGTCCGTGTTCGGCTGCCGTCTTTGCGGTCTGCGGGCCGATGCAAGCAACCACTGTCGTTGCGTGCGGCTTTCCCGCGATACCAACAAGGTTTCGCACAGTGCTACTGGATGTAAACAGGACTGCGTCAAATCCACCCGTCTTGATGGCTTCGCGAGTTTGCGCGGGAGGAGGCGCCGCCCGAACAGTGCGGAACGCCGTGATGTCTTCAACTTCCCAACCTAGATCGGTTAAGCCAGCGACCAATGTGTCCGTTGAAATATCGGCTCTCGGAAGGAAAATCCGGTTGATCGGGTCCGTCAAACTGTCATAGGGAGGCCATTCCTCCATGAGTGCGGTGGTGTTTTGATCACCGGGAGGAACCAAGTCTGGCTTGACGCCAAACTCAATGAGTGCCGCAATAGTTGAGGCTCCGACAGCTGCGACTTTGAGCCCGGAGAAAGAGCGAGCGTCCAGACCATATTCTTCGAGTTTTTCTCGAATGGCTCGAACCGCATTAAAAGATGTGAATCCCACCCACGCGTAGCGACCAGAAACCAGACCATTCACGGCGCGGTCCATTTGTTGAGGGGTTCGAGGTGGCTCAACCGAAATTGTTGCGACTTCACTGGGAACAGCGCCGTGCGCCTTAAGCACCTGAATCATTTCTGCGGTGTTGTCTTGGGTGCGGGGAATCAGAACGCGCCAGCCAACCAATTCCTTCTTTTCAAACCAGTTGTACTTCTCGCGTTGGTCGATTACTTCACCGACAACGACAAAACCTGGCCCGGTATCCTTGGAACCTTTCAACAGGGCGCCAACCGAGCCCAAAGTTGACAGTGTGCTCCGTTGATCCACCGTAGTGCCATTGCGGGTGAGCGCGATGGGGGTTAGCGGGTCACGCCCAGCCTTGAGAAGCTTGTCAGCGATTGTGGTGACCAAATCACCACTTTCCAGGAATACCAATGTCTCACGAGGGTTGACCAGAGCATTCCAATCAATCTCTGAATCTTGCCCATTAAGAATTCGGACTTCATGGGACTTTCCGCCCGTGAGGTTGAATCCCGCAAATGCTGGTATTCCAGTTATGTCGCTTACGCCCGGCACGATCTCAAAGTTTGCATGTGAACGGCGAAGTACCGAAATTTCAGGTACCAAACGACCTGAGATAATTGGGTCCCCGATTACCAGACGAACCACCAATTGGGCTTCGCGTGCCAATTCAAGCACCAACTTTGCAGTCTCGGCTGGTTCAAGTTCAATTTCATCTTCCCCAACAGTGCTCACAACTTTTTCCTCGTGCACATAAGCCAAAGCGATATGCATGGCCTGCGAATCCGCGACTATTTTGTCGGCAGATTTCAGGAGTCGAAGTGCGCGCACTGTCAACAGTTCAGGATCACCTGGGCCGGCCGCAATGAAAACTATGGATCCAAGTGCCGCTTTTTTTCGGGGTGGCGTGGGAGCGACCTCCACCCCCTCAATAATCGCAGGCTTTACGGCGCTTTTAGCCACTGACTTTTTTTCTACTGTCACTTCGATTGCCTTTTTTGTTGATGTTGCGTTGGACTTTGGCTTTGGGGTACTCAGGGTTGAACTCATGCGATCTCCGCGCGGATATGTGGTTCCTGCAAACTTTGGTCTGAATCAGATCTCTGATCATGAAATGCAAGTATTTGGAGTTCGACAGCCAAATCGACTTTTCGCACCTCGACCTGCTCGGGGACATTGAGAACGACAGGAGCAAAATTCAAGATGCTCACCAATCCAGCTTGAATCATGAGATCCGCAATCTCTTGCGCCGAGTCAGCCGGAGTTGTGATCACTCCTATTTTTACATCGCTCTGGGAAACCACTGCCGGTAAATCTCCTACCGGTTTTACCGTGAAGGATTCTTGTCCACACATAATGGTGTTGCCGACCAATTCGTGATCTCGATCGAAAATCCCAACAATGTGAAATCCTCGGCCGCCAAAAGCACGGTATGAAGCAAGGGCCCGTCCTAAATTCCCCATGCCCACGATGACAATTCCACGAGATTTAGACACACCCAGTTCACGGGCAATTTGAAAGGTGAGATAAGACACGTTGTAGCCCACACCTCGAGTTCCAAAGGATCCAAGATGGGACAGGTCTTTGCGCAATTTGGCTGAACTCACGCCACAAGCTGCCGCGAGCTCTTCACTGGCGATGGTGGTAACGCCATTTACCCCGAAACTTGCCAGGACCCGGTGATAAATGGGCAATCGGGCAATGGTCGCGGCGGGAATGGCACCGGGTTTGCGGCTGGGAAGGGTCACTGTTTGTACCTCGGGTCGAAGAACATGCTGTTAACACATTCGCGGGTGATTGCGGCCTTGTGAAGAAGCCGAACTCTATTCACTTAGATGAATAGATATCAAATATTACCGGACGGAAGTGTCCGATAATCGAATTATAGGCTCAGCCGTGCGACCAAACGGTCTCGATTGACCTTCCAGAAGTCAAATGGCTGACCATCAACAAGTATCACCGGGATCTTTTCCCAGTACAAATCTGCCAAGTCCGGGTCTTCAGTAATCGAGAGCACCTGGAACCCCTGCCCCAACTCTTCACACACCTGGGCTACGACCTCAACCGCCTGCTCGCATAAATGACAATCAGGCTTTCCCACAACGCTCACCCGCGGTAAGTCGCTCAATCTTGCACTGTCGATTCACCAGAAACGTCAACCCCATAGACCTCACGGAGTCGACCTTTCGCAATCTTGCCCGTTGCAGACCTCGGCAAACTCGCCACGATCCGGATCTCAGTGGGGCATTTAAACCGCGCAAGGGCTTTGGCAACACTGACCCCAATCGACTCTGGTGTCGCCAGGGAACCGGGAACCAAAACAATCAAAGCGCTCACTGCTTCACCGGTGTCGGGATCGGGTCGTCCAAGAACAGCCGCTTCGGCGACATCGGTGAGTGCCTCTAGTGCAGCTTCAACTTCACGTGGGAAAACATTAAAGCCATTAACAATTATTAGTTCTCGGCGGCGGTCCACCAAGTGCAATGCACCATCTTGATCTTGATAACCGATGTCACCCGTACCAAACCACCCGCTGGAATCTGGACCACCATCACGATTAGGCCAATAGCCGAGAAAAACCCCTGGACCCTTGATCCAAATTTCACCTGGGTCCCCGAACTCGACCTCGTCTCCAGAGTCAGCCATGATTCGAATACTTGTTCCCGCAATTGGGAGACCGACGCAGCCCGCCTGGGCCCGTGAATTAACCACCGTTGAGGTAATTACCGGTGAGGCTTCAGTCATCCCGTAGCCCTCGAAGATTCGCATGCCAGTGAGTTCTTCAAAGCGGTTGAAAACATTAACGGGCAGTTGGGCCCCGCCCGATGACAGCAGCCTGACAGGTCGCATTGCATTAGCTACGCCGGGGATCCGTGACCACAATAAATACATCGCGGGCGCGCCAGCAACCGTTGTCACGTGCTCCCGCGCAATCACTTCTAAAGATTCAGATGCATCAAAGCGGTCAAGGATTACAACCGATGCGCCCACCGCAAGTGACATGGTCAAAACGGTGTTCAACCCATAGATATGAAAAAGTGGCAGGACTGCAAGGACTGTATCTTCCGCACTGACAATGGGAGGGTTGCGTAACTCCAACAATGCAGAAACATTACTGACGACGTTTGCATGTGTCAGCATTACGCCTTTGGCGGTTCCATCAGAGCCTGATGTAAATAAAAGTAACCCAAGATTGTCAACTGCAACCTTGGGGAAGTCAACTTTGGTATCAGGCTTTCGGGTAAGGCTCCTGATTGACTCCTTTAAAAAATTACGAATGGAATCACGTGTCGATGTTATTTCTTCACACAACATTGCGGGACAGGAATCTGGCACCGAGTCTGCGCCCAATTCCGCTAACTCCGATGAGACCAGTAGGACTTTAGCTTCAGAAACTTCCAGGATCTCGGTTATTTCACGAGACGTGTAGCCGGGGTTCAGTGGAATGGGAACCAGTCCAGCACGAACAATTCCAAAATAGGAGACCACGAACTCGATTGAGTTGCCCATCAGTATCGCTACCCGGTCTCCGGATCGGGAGGGAGCTAAGCCGCTTTCCAGCAATGCGGCCGCCGTAGCGCTTACCTTTGTATCCAAAGCGGAATAAGAAATGCGCTCCCCCGTTTCAGCTTCAATTAATGCGATCCGATCAGGATCTCGAAGGGCCGAATTAGCCAAGAAATCGGCAACGGTCACAACTTCACCGAAGGTGCCCGTTTGGGTGGCGGGATGGACGGAGTTCACGGACGCAGTTTGACACATATCCTGATCCAGGGACACCCGGTGAGTACTCTGAGCGTGTGTCGCTAGATAAAGCCCCTGAGATAAGCAATGTCTTGGGCACATATCGCGAATCGGGTGTCGCCTCAGCTGCCGCGGCCCATGACTCACGAAGCAGCGAAAGAAACAGCGGTTCCTCCGCCGCATTCTTCGACGTAGACAACACGATCATGCGTGGAGCATCCCTTTACCATTTTGCTGCGGGTCTGGCCAAACTAAAGTATTTCTCCGGACGGGAGATCTTTGGTTTTGGCGTGAAGCAGATGAAATTCGTACTATCAGGATCTGAGGACTTGGAAGATGTCGCCTCAGCGACCGCAGCCGCCCTCTCCTTTGTTCAGGGTCGCAGCGTTGAAGAACTTACTCGGATCAGCGAAACTGTTTTTGATGACCGAATGGTGGACAAACTAATACCAGGAACTTTGGCCCTTGCACAGGCGCACATCGATGCCGGCGTTGATGTTTGGTTGGTCACCGCAACCCCTGTTGAACTGGCCAGCCTGATTGCCAGACGCCTAGGACTAACAGGAGCCCTGGGAACCGTCTCCCAAACAGAGAATGGGATCTATACGGGCAAATTAGTTGGCTACCCCCTTCATGGGATTGCCAAAGCTGAGGCGGTGCGCGCACTTGCTTCTAGCGAGCATTACGACCTAAAAACCTGTTTCGCCTACTCGGACTCGGCGAATGACATCCCGATGCTGTCAACGGTTGGTATACCAACTGCCGTGAACCCTGATCCTGAGCTGCGTGCTTATGCCAAAAAGATGAACTGGGAAGTCAGTGACTTTAGAAGGCGGGCTCAATTGCGGGCCAATGCGGTTCCCGCTGCTGTCACCGCGGCCGGGATTGCAGCAGGACTTACCGCAGGTTACGTGCTGGGACGTGTGGCGCGCGGCTCAAAAAATACTTGAACGTTGCGAGAGTAATTCACGAATCGTCTGGGTGAGCTCGCCGCGAACGTGATCTGAACAAGCAAAGGCATCGACTGGGCTGTCTGATTTTGGTGGCGCAATGGGAGTTCCAAAAGAAATTGTCCATCTGCTGGGAAAGGGGATTAGTCCCAAGGGCCCTAAAGCTGGGAAAGTTGGAGTTACGGGCAAATAAGGAAAACCAGCCCAGTCAAGTAGTCCTTCAACTCGAGCAATGAGGGGATATGCCTCCTCGGATCCGATTACCGCCGTTGGAATTATCGGGACACCGTTGAGAGCAGCCAACCTGGCAAATCCCGCTCTACCAAACCCTTGCAATTGGTATCGATGCGCAATCGTTTTTCCGACCCCGTTCACCCCTTCGGGCCAAACCCCGACGAGATGGCCAGCCTGTAATAGTTCATTAGCACTATCAAAAGAGGCCGGATGCACATTTAGGTGCGCCATGAACTCGCGCAGGGGATCTTGGAAAAGAAAGTCCGCCCCGAGCAGGTGCAACGACCGTGTTGAGTTCTTTTCAAGTGCGCGAACAACCATTAGCGCATCAATCGCAAATGCCCCGGCGTGATTCCCAACGATAAGGGCCGCCCCTTCCGCCGGAATATTCTCTGAACCAATCACTTGGGTTCGGAACCAATCGCGGTAGATCGGGTCGAGAATCTGATCAAGGACTCTCTCATAAACGGGTGCCGTCCCGGAAACTACATGATTCGGAAGGTTCTCCATGTCGTACCTGAGGCCGAAGGCCCTTATAGTTATTTCTTCTTGTTTCTGCGTTGGACTCGCGTGCGACGCAACAGCTTGCGGTGCTTCTTCTTGGCCATCCGCTTGCGACGCTTCTTGATTACTGAGCCCATTAAATATTTCCTTAATTGAAGTGCGTGAGGTACTTGTCATTTAAAGCGAAGTGCAGTCTACCTGTGATCGTTCTATGTCTGTGTTACGAGGCTACTTGGAGGTGACTACGCTGTTTCTATGTACGAATCGCGGAGGTAATCCTGCACCGCTTGCTCGGGGACTCGAAATGAACGGCCGACCCGTACTGCTGTCAATTCTCCACTATGTACAAGACGATAAACCGTCATCTTGGAGACACGCATAACTCCAGCTACTTCGGCCACGGTGAGAAAACGAACATCACCAAAAGCTGATGTTGACATGAGGCGCCTCCACTTTTCGATCGACGTGTTAGAAAACTTCCTAGTTCAGGACTACCGAACAATAGTAGATCGCTCCCGCGTGGCGTGACTGGATACCCTAAAAAGTTCAAAATAGGTCAAAGGACACGCTAAAACCGAGAATTTACTTCTGGATCCGGACCAAAGTTGTCGTCCACGAGTTGCTCCAACCATGGGATGAAAATGGGCAACTTCAGGAAAATCGAGTTCAGCTTTTGCCAAGTTCACTTGAACGATTGACACCGGCCGCTAATGCCGCACCAATTGCCTGATCAACTCCCCGCGAATCAAGGACCTCCATGGCGGCCTGTGTGGTTCCACCCGGTGATGTCACCTGCCTACGCAGATCGGCGGCCGCTAACTCAGATTGAGTGAGTAACTCTGCGGATCCACGCAGGGTGGCCCTAATTAGTTGATCAGCAAGATCCGCACCTAAACCTAGTTGCTCTGCGCCCTGCTGTAAGTATTGCGCGAGGAAAAACAGGTACGCCGGTCCACTTCCCGAGAGCGCACCGACCGCGGCTTGCTGGGACTCGGGGACAACAAAAACCTCACCGACCGAACTTAACAATTCAATCGCCACCGCCACTGAGTTTTCAGAGCACTTCTCGCCACCACTGATGCAGGTCACACCCATGTGAATTTGTGAAGGCGTATTTGGCATTGCTTTAACTATTTCCACAGTTTGAGGAAAACATTTTCCGATGAACTCCGTGGTGATACCGACTGCAACGGAAATCACAATTGTTCTGTCGCCAATGAAAGGCTGGAACTCGTGAAGTATTTCCTTGATTATTTGGGGCTTAATTGCAATCACTACAACATCACAGTCGACAAGGGCTTTTCGGTCTTCGGTTACTTCAATGCCGAGTGATTTTTCAAGATGCTGATATTTCGCAACATCACGCACCACGGCAACCACGCTTAACCCCGACTCTGTCCAGCCAGAAATCAATGCTTGGCCCATTGAACCGGATCCGATCACACCTATTTTTTTCATTTTTCCCATTTCCCACCACCAGGTAGTGGTTTGGTTGGATCAAGAAGGTCCTGAACTACCGGAGACACCAGAGCCACCACCTGCTCTTGGGGCAAACTCGACAGTGGCTCAATCTTCAAGAAATAGCGGTATGAAATGACGCCCGTTAAGTATGAACTGATGAGGGCGCCTCGAATCCGTGCATCCGGGATACCCATCAAAACCAATGCACGATCCACAACAGCACTTTGGAAATAGTCTGATAGCGGTTTGATTACAGCAAATATGTCAATTCCCGAGTTCAGTGAGCGACCAGCATTTGCAGCTTTAACCAGATCCTCGCGCACCTGTTGATCTGCAACTAGTTGCAGCGTTGCCCGAACAAGTCGCTCGCCCATCCCTTGTATTCCGGGCGCGACCAATGCCGGAATCGCCTTTTGTGGATCACTGGGGAATGACATGGCGGCAGCGAATAGTGCCTCTTTATTCGAATAGAGGTTTGAAACAACCGTTGGCGCGACTCCCGCTGCAGCCGCGATTGACTTGATGGTAGTTCGGGCGTAGCCGGAATTGATGAACATGGAGCGCGCAACCCCAACTATCCCGCCGACTTCTTGTTCTGGTTCTTGGGCCACTCTTACTCCTTGCTCCTTGGGAAAACCTCGCGCACGAAATCAAGACTGGCCTTTAAATTAGCGATTCGCTCGTTTCGATCAGCCGCCGAACGCGTCGAAATCTCTGCAATGATATTGCCGCTGAAACCATTTCGCTCGAGTAATACCAATGCCTCTCGAACTGGTTGGGTACCGCGACCAGGCACTAGATGCTCGTCGAAGGGCGAATCCGTGCCGTCCGCCAAGTGAATGTGCCGTAGTCGATCCCCAAATTCCTGAATCATCTCAATGGGATCGGTTCGTGAAACTGCCGAATGTGAAAAATCCAAGGTCACATTTCCGTAATCCTGTTTCCTGATGTCCCAATCCGGAGCGTAAGCCGGAAACGATCCGGGACCAGCCCGCCACGGATACATGTTCTCAACCGTGAAACCGATCGGGGAATTCATATTAAGTTCCGCAATTCCATTTTCAAAATTCTTCGCATACTCTCGTTGCCAACGAAATGGTGGATGAACTACAACGCTTTCTGCGCCGACAAGTTCTGCGACCTCACGTGCCTGATCAAGCTTGCCCCACGGATTGGTACCCCAGACCCGCTGAGTGATCAGCAGGCACGGCGCGTGCAAGGAGATAATCGGCAGTTGATAGTGCTGAACCAGGTTTCTTAACGCGGTTGAGTCTTGGCTCACAGAATCCACCCCAACCATGATCTCGACACCGTCGTAACCGGTGAGAGCCGCGAGTTCGAATGCGGCTGCGGTTGGCTCGGGGTACACCGAAGACGTAGACAATCCAATTTTCATGGTGCGCGCCTCCAACGGTCAGTTATCTTTGAAGCAATTCCCACCGCAACCGCACCTATCAGGCCCACGACTATCGAAATAATGCTATAGCGCTCGGGACCTAGTGACAGCAAAAAGAAGTTTGACAAAAATGGAATGTAAAGCACCGCAACAAAAGCCAGGATCATAAGGGCTACCAGCGACACCCTGATTGCATTTAGCGGCCTCGCCGATTGAGCTAGTACCGCAATAGTCACGATGAAAAGAGTGATAGTCGCCGCTGACTGAGCATTGAATATCGGTTCCTTGAAATAGAGTGCAATTCCATAACTGATGAACGAGGCAAGTGCGGCGATCACGCCGGCGGGGAAAGCAAAAAGCAGCACCCGCCGGAAGAAACCTGGTCGAAATCTCTCGGTATTCGGCATCAATGCAAGGAAGAAGCCAGGAATCCCGATGGTCAACGCGCTCACCAAAGTTAAGTGCCGTGGCAGAAATGGGAACGCTACGGCGAAGATAACGGTTGCGCTGCTCACGATCATTGCGTAAAAACTTTTAGTAAGAAAAACGTCTGAGACACGTTCAATGTTTCCCAAAACTTTTCGCCCCTGAGCCACCACACTGGGCATCACCGACCACTGATCATCGAGCAATACCAACTGCGCAACGGCTCGCGTTGCCCCCGATCCAGACCCCATAGCAATTCCAAGATCAGCACTTTTGAGCGCCAATACGTCATTTACGCCGTCACCCGTCATGGCAACAGTTTTTCCCTGTAGATGCAATGCGTCGACCATGGCTTGCTTTTGCGCTGGAGTTACGCGACCAAAGACATTTGTGGTCGCCAATACTTCAGCGATTTCATCAGTGTTGTCCGGGAGATTGCGCGCGTCATAGGGGTGGTCTGCCCCAGGAACTCCTGCTTGGCGCGCTATTGCACCGACAGTTTCAGCATTGTCACCTGAAATGACTTTCACATTGACCCCTTGGCCAAGGAAATAGGCGACCGTTTCCGCAGCATCACTTCGAAGCGTCTGGCTGATCACGACAAGGGCGACGCAGTCAACCGCACCAAGGGCTTCATCAGCCGAAACACTCGCAGCACTTTTCGCCAGCACCAGCACTCGAGCGCCCGATGCCGCATTTTCATTCGCCACTGCCAGCATTTCAGCATTATGTGGGTCAACCATTTCGGGAGCGCCAAGAATCCATGTGCCGTGATCGACGAAAGCTGCACTTGACCATTTGCGCGCACTTGAAAACGGTACAGATTCGGTGATCTGCCAGTTGGGTTGTGCGTATTTGGACTCAATCGCACTCAGAGTGGGATTGGCATTTGGCTGAGAAGCGGCAATTGCCCCCAGTGCGGCCTCAATGTCGACCAAGCCGACATCACCGAGTGGGATGGCTTCCTGCACCTGCATCCCTGGTTCTGTCAGAGTTCCGGTCTTGTCCGCACATACCGTGTCAACGCGTGCCAAAACTTCAACAGCAGGCATGTCTTGTACCAATACCCGTTTTCGGCCCAAATTAATCACAGCGACAGCCATCGCGATAGAAGTCAAAAGAACCAGTCCCTCGGGCACCATGGTGACAACTCCGATGATAGTTCCTCTGATCGCTTCATCGAGTGGCAATTTCGCTCGAAATAATTGAGAAAAGAGAAGTGCAACACCTACGGGAATCAAGAAATAAGAAACGTACTTAATGAACTTGTTGAGTGCGTCACGGAGTTCCGAGTTTGTGACGTGAAACTGCTTCGCTGCCTCAGTAAGTCCAGCCGCAAACGAGTCTCGACCAACTTTTGTCGCCCGCATATAGCCACTACCAGCGACCACAAATGAACCGCTCATGGCGGTATCCCCGATTTGTTTGTCAACCGGATCGGCTTCACCGGTAAGTAGGCTCTCATCAATTTCTAAGCCTTGGGATTGCTCGATTTCACCGTCGACAACTATTTGATCACCAGTTCGCAGCACAATGAGATCACCGAGAACTATTTGCGTTGTGCTAATTTCGAGATCGGTACCGTCACGACGCACAACTGGTTTGGCTTCACCGATGACCGCAAGTTTTTGAAGTGTACGGGCAGCTCGGTATTCCTGAATTGTGCCGATCAAAGTATTAGCCACAATGACAAAACCAAAAAGGGAATCCTGCCACGGCGCAACAATGAGCATTACAATCCACATCGACCCGATAAGGAAGTTAAACCAAGTCAGCGTATTTTCTTTGATAATGCTGGCAAGACTGCGAGAGTTTGCATCGGGAGCATCATTTGTTTCCCCCGCAGCGATGCGCTGATCAACTTCACTTTGGGTCAGTCCCATTAAATCGATTGAATTGGCTGAATAGGCTGAATCGGCACTGCCTGGGTGCCTGAGGCTCATGCCACCACGTTACCCCAATATTTTGATTCTACCTTTACCATCCTGCACCAACTTGACGGTGCCAGTGCCTTAACAGATGTCTTGTTGACCTAGGCTGCCGTCATGCCTGAGGTCCCCCTTGATTTCCCGAGAGCATGGGTTGAGTTTGTTGACCCGGCCGATGACGACCAGTTGATCAGATGCGACCTGACTTGGCTGATGTCCAAGTACAACTGCATATTCGGAAGAGGTTGTAAAGGGATAGATACGGAGCGCCCAGATGCCGGTTGTTGCGCCCACGGTGCCCATTTTTCGGAAAAGAAAGATGAAAAACGGGTGGCCAAATGGGTCAAGAAGCTCACCCCCGAACTATGGGAAAATTTTGAAACTGGCCACGGCAAAAAAGGTTGGACGCAGAAAGAGGACGGCGCCGATAAAACTCGCGTCGTCAAGGGCGCCTGTATTTTTCACAATTCCGAGGGTTTCGCCGGTGGATATGGCTGTGCCCTTCACCACCTTGCCGAGCAGGAGGGTGTCTCCTTCATTGAGACTAAGCCCGATGTTTGCTGGCAACTCCCACTACGTCGCTCCTTCGACAATGTGACCTACGAAGATGGCCGCGAGCGCACCGTCGTCGTATTAGGTGAATATGACCGACGAGGGTGGGGAGCTGGAGGCTCAGATTTTGAGTGGTACTGCACGGGTAACACCGAGGCTCACACGGCCAGTGAGCCCGTTTATATCAACTCGAAAGACGAAATCGTGGCCCTAATCGGTGCACCCGCGTATGAGGAACTGGCCCAATTGTGCCGTGACCGTGACGAAGTCCTCACGGCTTTCAATCAGCGGGGTAAAAAGTCAGACTCAACTGCCAGAATTGGGCTTTCCATTCATCCCGCTGACCCGCAGGACTAACGCTCAGGAACCCTCATGGCAAAAAGCACCACAAAAACTCCCCAATTCCGGTGCACCGAGTGCGGTTGGGCCACCGGCAAATGGGCTGGCCGTTGCGGCGAATGCCAATCCTGGGGCACTGTCGAAGAAGTAGGTGTCGTCACCGCGACCACCAAAGCAAGGGCAACTTCATCTCCTGCACTTGCAATTAGTGCCATTGACATTAGTTCTGCCCAATCCCAAAGTACCGGAATCAGCGAATTTGATCGCGCGCTCGGTGGTGGATTTGTTCCCGGTGCCGTACTGCTGCTCGCAGGCGAACCAGGGGTCGGCAAGTCAACGCTGCTACTAGCCGTTGCTGCCCAGTGGGCGCGGCTGGGACACAAAGTCCTCTACATATCGGGTGAAGAGTCAGCCGCTCAGGTTCGGTTACGCGCGGAGCGGATTGACGCCCTGAGTGACTCACTATTCTTGGCCGCTGAAACTGACCTTGGAATTGCCCTAGGGCACATCGAAGAGACTAACCCTTCACTTCTCATTGTTGACTCTGTGCAGACAATCTCAAGTGCCGATATTGACGGCGTCGGTGGCGGGGTTACCCAGGTCAAAGAAGTTGCCGCATCACTTATCAGGGCCGCCAAGTCAAGAAATATGACTACGGTGTTGGTTGGCCATGTTACAAAAGATGGAAGCGTTGCAGGTCCCCGCGCACTTGAACACCTCGTTGATGTTGTGCTCCAGTTCGAAGGAGATCGCCATGGACCACTTCGATTGGTTCGCGCGGTCAAGAATCGCTACGGTCCAGCCGACGAGATTGGCTGCTTTGAGCTAACCGAGGATGGAATCCACGGACTTCCCGACCCCAGTGGCCTATTTCTCGGCGATCGCACCCACCCGGTACCGGGAACCTGCGTCACTATCACCGTAGAAGGGAAACGACCGCTGGTCGCTGAAGTCCAAGCGCTTATCGCCCCATCAAGTTCACCTCAACCTCGTCGTGTCACCAGCGGATTGGACTCTTCTCGCACCGCCATGATGCTCGGGATCTTAGAACGTCGGGCCGGGCTCAAACTGTCAACCGCCGATTGTTTTGTCGCCACCGTCGGTGGCATGCGACTGCTGGAACCTGCAACGGATCTTGCTACAGCACTTGCAATAGTCAGCAGTGTCAAAGACATCTCACTTCCCAGCGGGCTCGTTGCAATCGGTGAGCTGGGACTCGCGGGAGACATTCGCCGGGTCACGGGGCTTGAACGTCGTTTGGCTGAGGCCGCTCGACTCGGATTCACCGATGCAATGATTCCAGCCGGTTCGAGCATTAAAACCCAAGGAATAACAACCCACCCGGTTTCAAACATTGGGCAGGCGGTGACCGTGATGGCCAAATTGACGGCCAATTCGCAGCAAGAAGGCGTACCTGATTTCTAGTTCTTGTTCGTTAATGCGAATGGTGTTGCATCGCTGGTGATAGCAAGATTACGCCCAATTACCTCATAACGGCCGACTTTGGCCGCCTCTTTTATGTCAGGGCACCCCGGTTCGCTGAGTTGGCCATTCCAGGTAATGGTTGATGCCACTTTGTCACCCGGTTCAAGGGTTACGATCTTTGATTTATTATTTGAGGAACAGTCATCACTTGACCAAACGTCATAACCACCCGACTTCACTACAAGTTCATTTGCATTTGGTCCAACATCACGCAGGCATGGGACGCTACCAACATTTTCGATCGACAATGAAAGTACCGGTTCATTGCCCACTTTGTACGTCGATGAATCCGTTGTTGCTTCTACCAGGATTGCCAAATCGACGCAGTCGATAGGGTCCGTTGTGACAGGTGTTAACGGGGTGGCTTCCGAATCCGTTGTGGCGGATTCCGTTACGGCAACCACAGGTTCAGACACCGGGGTTTCACCACTCGATGAGCCAAAGACAGCCCGGAAGACCCACACGAGCCCGAAAAGAATGAGCAGCACAATCACGAGAAGTGCCGCCCGACGGACCCAGTAGATACGGGGCGACTCCGGGCCGATCGGCTGGATACTCACTAGTCCACAGTAATGCGGCCATAGGGCCGCATGAAACGATCCCCGGGTGAGCACCCCTTTGCCTGACCCACAGACCATTTCAGCCTGGTTCACCACCGAGGCGAGGGTCCTTCCGTGGAGAAATACGAGCCCATGGGGAGTAATGGTCAGCGAATTCATGTTGCAACAAACACCCGTCAAACGCGTTGAACCCAGATGGGAGCAGTGGCTCAAGCGCTGGCCGACACCCAAAGACTTGGCCGAGAGTTCCGTTGCTGAGGCAATCCGGCTCTGGGAAAATTTAGGGTATCCCCGTCGGGCTAAGCGTCTTCATGAAAGTTCGGTGATCCTCACCCAAAAATTCAATGGCGAGGTTCCCAATACATTCACCGAACTCATTTCCCTACCCGGTGTTGGTGAATACACCGCTAATGCGATTCTGGCGTTTGCATTTGGCCAACGCTCACTGGTCTTAGATGTAAATGTGCGCCGGCTACTGGCACGTGCTTGGCTCGGTCAATCCCACCAAGCACCAACTATTTCAGTTATTGAACGTGCGCTCGCCGAAAAGCTCCTACCGATCGGTGATCAACACGCTGCGACTTGGTCGGCGGCCTCAATGGAGTTGGGCGCGCTTATCTGCACCGCTCGTGAACCATTGTGCGCACAATGTCCAATAGTCAACAATTGCAGTTGGTTTTCCGAGGGCAAGCCGACTTCCAATATTCCTAAAAAGGTTCAGGCTCGATATGAAGGAAGTTTGCGCCAAGAGCGTGGCAGAATCCTGAAAATTCTGCGCGAGCACAAAAGTTCAATGAGCCTTGAACAGATTGTGCATCAATCACCTGACCGGCAACGGTGTGAAACCGCACTCACACAACTACTGAACGAGGGCATGATCGAGAAAACTAGAGGTCGCTACGCATTACCGAGTGCGTAAAACTTGCTGCCCATCACTTGTCCGAACTATGGTGCGATCACCAAGGGGCTCATTCAAGAGCACATCAATCCAGATTGATTCCGATTGAGCGTTGCCCTGACAACTACTACTTCTTGGCCCGCTCAGTGTTAACGCTAACCCGATTTCACTCGGTGACTCAGAGACCGCAACATCAAGAGTTTGGTCCGGACAGATTCCCGATTGGGGTGGCGCCGCGTTTACTTGGATCACATCAGTGTCCACAGTTGGTCGATAGCCTGATGGCTGTAGCTCTTCGGTGACAAGGCCCAGCGAAGAAAATGGGCCACTGCCTGCGGCGAAACCCCAAATAAGGAGAAATGCCGCGATAGCGACTACAGCAGCAATGAAGAAACCGGCCCAGCTCGGAAAGCCGCGCTTAGGCCGGTCAAACTCGTTGAAGCCGGGAACCAGCGGCCCACCGCTCATCGAGTGCCCCCACAGATCATGCCGGAGGGTACCCCAGTTATCCCGCAGCTTCAACCGGGGGTGAATCTGGCAGAACTGACCGTGGGGTTGCGACAAAGGTGAATTCGCGGGCATCGCCCTCACCCTCGACGTCAACGACCACGATATTGCCGGGAAGAAGATCTCCAAAGAGCATCTTCTCACTCAATGGATCTTCAAGGTCGCGCTGAATTACGCGACGCAGCGGCCGCGCACCCAGTGCTGAGTCATAACCACGTTCTGCCAAGAGCTCCTTCGCAGCGGTGGTCAGTTCAATATCCATGTCCTTATCGAGCAGTCGCTTTTCGAGACCGGCGATCATGAGGTCAACAATCTCGACGATCTCATTCTTGCTCAACTGGTGGAATACAACTACGTCGTCGATTCGGTTCAGGAACTCGGGGCGGAAATGCTGCTTCAGTTCCTGTTGGACCTTGGCTTTCATCTGCTCGTAGGCACTGAACTCATTGTCATCGGGCGCGAATCCTAAGTTTTGCCCCTTTGACACGTCACGACTACCAAGGTTGGTTGTCATGATGATCACTGTGTTCTTGAAGTCCACAACCCGACCCTGAGAGTCCGTGAGGCGCCCTTCTTCCAAAACCTGAAGTAGGGAGTTGAAAATATCCGGGTGAGCCTTTTCAACCTCGTCAAAAAGGACCACGCTGAATGGTTTGCGCCGTACCTTTTCCGTCAATTGGCCACCATCTTCGTAACCGACGTACCCTGGGGGTGAACCAAAGAGCCGCGAGGCTGTGTGGCGCTCACTGTATTCGGACATGTCCAGAGCGATCAGGGCATCTTCGGTGCCGAAAAGGAACTCCGCCAGAGCCTTGGACAACTCAGTTTTACCAACACCCGAAGGCCCAGCAAAAATAAATGAGCCACTAGGACGCTTGGGATCTTTAAGTCCCGCTCGTGTTCGGCGGATGGACTTGGAGAGTGCCTTAATCGCTTGTTCTTGCCCGATCACGCGACGATGAAGCTCCTCTTCCATCCGGAGCAGTCGAGCAATATCATCCTCGGAAAGATCAGAGACCGGAATGCCGGTCATGAGTGCGAGCACCTCACCAATCAGTTTCTCGTCGACCTCAGCAACAACGTCAAGGTCTCCGGCTTTCCATTCGCGCTCGCGTTCGGCGCGCTCGGCAAGCAGGTTTTTCTCGTCATCGCGCAATGCAGCAGCCTTCTCGAAATCCTGCTCGTCGATGGAAGACTCTTTAGCCCTGCGAACATCGGCAATTTTGACGTCAAATTCGCGCAGGTCCGGTGGTGTTGTCATCCGGCGGATGCGCAGGCGTGAGCCCGCTTCGTCAATGAGGTCAATCGCCTTGTCGGGTAATTGACGGTCAGAAATGTAGCGGTCAGAAAGCCGAGCAGCAGCATTCAGCGCGCCATCGGTGATTGAGACCCTGTGATGGGATTCATAACGGTCGCGAAGTCCACGCAAGATTTCAATCGTGTGGGCTACATCAGGTGCTTCGACGAGCACGGGTGCGAATCGACGCTCGAGTGCGGCATCTTTTTCAATATGCTTGCGATACTCGTCAAGGGTTGTCGCGCCGATTGTTTGGAGCTCGCCGCGGGCGAGCATCGGCTTGAGAATGCTGGCCGCATCAATTGCGCCTTCAGCAGCACCGGCACCGACAAGGGTGTGGATTTCGTCAATGAACAGGATGATGTCGCCACGGGTGCGAATTTCCTTGAGCACTTTCTTGAGTCGTTCTTCGAAGTCACCACGGTAGCGACTTCCGGCAACAAGGGCACCAAGGTCAAGGGTGTAAACCTGCTTGTCCTTTAACGTTTCGGGGACTTCACCGGCCACAATGTCTTGGGCAAGACCTTCAACAATTGCGGTCTTACCGACACCTGGCTCACCAATGAGCACTGGATTGTTCTTGGTTCGACGGGAAAGCACCTGCATGACCCTCTCAATTTCTTTTGAGCGGCCAATAACCGGATCCAGTTTGTTCTCGCGAGCAGCAGCGGTCAAATTGCGACCAAATTGGTCAAGGACCAGTGAAGTTGATGGTGTTCCTTCAGCCGGCCCACCGGCTGTTGCAGGCTCTTTGCCTTGGTAGCCACTCAGAAGTTGAATGACCTGCTGGCGAACCTTGTTGAGATCTGCCCCAAGTTTGACGAGCACCTGAGCGGCCACACCCTCGCCTTCGCGAATCAAACCTAAGAGAATGTGCTCGGTGCCGATGTAGTTGTGGCCCAATTGAAGTGCTTCACGCAGCGATAGCTCCAAAACTTTTTTCGCTCGTGGTGTGAACGGGATATGTCCTGAAGGTGCCTGCTGTCCCTGGCCGATAATTTCTTCGACTTGCTGGCGCACAGCATCAAGTGAAATTCCAAGACTCTCAAGAGCCTTAGCAGCAACGCCCTCACCCTCGTGGATCAAGCCGAGCAGAATGTGCTCGGTGCCAATGTAATTGTGGTTGAGCATGCGGGCTTCCTCTTGGGCAAGGACAACCACGCGACGGGCTCTGTCGGTAAACCGCTCGAACATTGGCCACTCTCCTTCATGCGTGCCTTTGGGTGTGGGCACCCAAATCGACTCCCCCATTGTCCCCCATGAATCACATGCGTGAAACCCGAGATCCACCGGAACCCGTACGCCCAACGCGAAATCGGAGCAAATCCGCCTTTAAGCGGCCGCCAATGTCAGCAGATATCCGGTTTGGCCCCATGGGCAGTCACCGTGGCCGCCATGAATTGGGCTCCCCCAGTGCCCCCTCTGGGACCGGGTTGCGGGGCTAAAGGCTTTCGCGCAACATGCGAAAGTTGCCCAAAGTATTGGGCTTTACCCGCTCTAGTCCAAGGAACTCGGCCACGCCTTCGTCGTAGGACTGCAGCAATTGTTCATAGACATCATGGCCAACCAGGGTGTCATCAATTTCTACAAAACCGTGCCGACCGAAAAACTCTTTCATGAAAGTTAAACAGAACACCCGTTTAATGCCGAGCTCCCGGGCATTGGTGAGTAGCTGCTCAAGAATCTGGGAGCCAATCCCGTGCCGGGCTTGATCGGGACGCACAGCGAGCGTGCGAACCTCGGCCAAGTCCTCCCACATCACGTGCAAAGCCCCACAACCGATGACCGTGCCATCGATTTCGGCAACGAGAAATTCTTGTATTTGCTCGAAAATCGTCACGGTTGCTTTGGAGAGCAAACTGCCGTCCGCCGAATACACGTCAATGAGGTCGCGAATTGCGCGAACATCCGCTGTTCGGGCCGCCCTGATCGTGGTCATTGATCCCGCTCCGGCTTCACTAAGGGAAACAGGATCGTTTCCCGAATTCCTTGTCCCGTGAGTGCCATGAGAAGTCGATCCACGCCCATTCCGACTCCACCACTGGGTGGCATTCCATGTTCTAGGGCTCTTAAGAAATCTTCATCGAGGGGCATAGCTTCCTTGTCACCTTTTGCCCCAAGGGATGCCTGTTCGACCAACCGCTCACGCTGAATTACGGGATCAACCAATTCTGAATAGCCTGTTGCCAACTCAAAACCGTCAATGTAGAGGTCCCATTTTTCGACAACCCCGGGACGCGATCGGTGATCACGTGTCAGAGGTGAGGTGTCCACGGGAAATTGCATAACGAATGTTGGTCCAGTAAAGGTTGGGATCACGTAATGCTCAAAAAGTTCCTCAACAAGTTTGCCATTCACCCAAGTCGGAGCAAATTTGATGTCAGCAGCCTTACACAAAGTTTCAAGTACTGCTCGCGGTGTCTCGGGTGTCACATCCTGATCAACTGCCGCGGAAAGTGAATCATAAAGATCAATCTGAGGCCACACTCCAGAGAGATCGTGTTCACTTCCATCAAAGTGAATAACCGTCATCGAACCGGCAACTGCTTGCGCGGCTTCTTGAATCACTTCACGCGTGATGGTTGCCATGTCCTGGTAGTCTGCGAACGCCTGATAAAACTCGAGCATCGCGAACTCAGGGGAATGGGAGGAGTCTGCGCCTTCATTACGAAAATTTCGATTGATCTCAAACACTCGATCCAAACCGCCAACCACTGCACGTTTTAAAAACAACTCTGGAGCAATTCGCAAGTAGAGGTCTATTCCGAATGCATTTGAATGGGTGATAAACGGTCGAGCAGTCGCGCCCCCCGGTTGGGTTTGCAACATTGGGGTTTCAATTTCCAGGTACCCACGATTGGATAATGACGTGCGAAGCGCAGAAACGGCTTTGACCCTTGTCCGAGCCATGACCTGCGCTTCTGGGCGCATAATTAAATCCACGTAACGCTGGCGCACTCTCGACTCTTCATTCATTTCTTTATGAGCCACAGGAAGCGGACGTAATGATTTAGCCGCCATGCTCCACGAATCAACGTAAACGGAAAGCTCGCCGCGTTTTGATGAAATTACTTCACCTTGAACGAAAATTTGATCACCAAGATCAACGAGAGCTTTCCAGTCCGCCAAACTTTCTTCGCCCACCTGGCCAAGGGATACCATGGCTTGGATCGTTTCACCGTTGCCCGCAGCGATTGTTGCAAAAGCTAGTTTCCCGGTATTGCGACTGAAAATTACCCGGCCGGCGATTCCAACAGTGACGCCCGTTGACGATTCCGCTTCCAGGTGACCGTATTGCTTGCGCAATTCTGCGATGGAGGTCGTGATGGGAAGGGAGACGGGATACGCCTGTAACCCTCTGTCCAGCAAGACCTGGCGCTTGTCTCGCCGGATCTGGACCTGTTCGGGAACGTCTAACTCGTCACTCACAGTCGCTAAGGCTATTAGAAGCGTGTCAATCACAAACTTGGACCTAGACTCACCGTCGTGAGCCTTTCGCATCCGCTATTTCGCCCCAGTCCAATCAAAGGGGTGCTCTTTGACTTTCATTCAACCTTGATTGACCAAGGAAGTAGTGAATTATGGCTGGAAATCGCGTGCGCAAGTGTGGAACTTGATCCACTGGACTACATGGAACACATGGACATCGTTGCCAAGTTGAACTCGATTGTTGAATTCGCCCGCATTGAGGATCCACACCACAGCCGAGATCTCAGCGGAGCAGCCCATGAAGAGATCTTTACCCGGCTCCTTGGCGACTTCACGGAGGAACCGCTCACCTCGGCGCTCTACTCAAGTCTTACCCAGGCTTGGTTCCCCTATGAAGACACACTCCCGGTTCTCGATGCCCTACGCGAGCAAGGAATCACGACTGCGATTATTTCAAACATTGCCATTGACCTGAACGAGATAATGGCTCGGATGGGTCTTGCGAACTGCGTTGATCATGTCTTTACTTCGGCGCAGTTAGGTTACGTAAAACCGAATCCTGAGATTTTTCTGGCAGTGAGTGAGGCCATCGGAATCGGCCCGGAGGGCTTACTCATGGTTGGAGACAATGCGATCGATGACGGTGGCGCAGGCGCTGCCGGGATTCGAACTTTGATTCTTCCGCGAACTACAGGACCAATTCACGGTCTTGCCACGGTACTCGGCGTAGTCGCTGGATCTAGAGCCCTTGACTCTTAGCTTCTGATAGGACGGGTTTTGCTAGGCCTGATTTTTTTCAAAAAGTAACGCCAGACCCAGAAGAGTCAGATCGGGCTCATGGTGGGTAATACTTCGTGATTCAGTCACAACCACTTGACTGAGTCCACCAGTTGCAACCACCGCCGTGACGGCACCAAGCTCTTCGATGATTCGGCCCACTAATCCGTCCACTTGACCCGCAAATCCAAAGACCGCACCTGACTGAAGAGCCTCAACTGTATTTTTACCAATTACCGAACGCGGCGCCACTAATTCAACCTGCCGTAATTGCGCTGCACGTTGGGCTAGCGCCTCAATTGAAATTTCAATACCAGGCGCTAACGCGCCACCAAGGAATTCACCTTTCTCGGACACTACGTCGAGGTTGGTCGAAGTTCCGAAATCAACAACGATGCATGGACCACCGAAAAGATAGTGAGCCGCAAGTGTATTGACGATTCGGTCGGCCCCAACCTCTTTCGGATTGTCGGTAAGTATCGGGACTCCCGTCTTGATTCCAGGCTCCACGATCACGACGGGAAGGTCGGAGTAATAACGCTCGATCATGAGTCTCATTTGATGCAAGACTGCTGGCACGGTGCTGCATAAAGCTACACCCGTGGCCTCAGGTTCATCTTCAAGTAAACCGCGGTACTTCAGCGCAAGCTCGTCAGCAGTCTGCGCTGGGTCGGTGTTAATCCGCCACGATTTATGAAGGACCCGATTTTCATATAGGCCAATAACCGTATTTGTATTTCCCACATCAATCGCGAGCAGCATTAGTTCAACTCCATCCGAAGGTCGGCACCGATATCGAGAACAGGAGCAGAGTGGGTAATCGCCCCAACCGCAACGTAGTCAACTCCGGTAGTCGCTACATCGGCAGCCGAGTCGATCGTGAAACCTCCTGAGGCCTCTAACTTCGCGCGACCAGCAGTAACTTTGACTGCTTCTCTCAATTCGTCGATGGAGAAATTGTCCAGTAGAACTAGGTCTGCTCCAACCGCGAGGGCTTCCTCTAGTTGATCAAGTGAATCAACCTCGACTTCGACCGGGAGGTCGGGGAAACATTTCTTAATCAGTTCATACGCTTGCGCAACCCCGCCAGCGGCCACCACGTGATTGTCTTTGATTAGTGCTGCGTCTGAGAGGTTCATCCGGTGATTAAGTCCCCCGCCACACCTCACCGCGTATTTTTCCAGTGTTCGAAGCCCGGGAGTTGTCTTTCGGGTATCACGCACTTTGGTACCTGACGCCCCCAGAGCTGTGGCCCACGCCTGTGTCGCGGTTGCGATGGCGCTCAGATGGCTCAGCAAATTCAGTGCGGGACGTTCCCCCTGCAGCAGGACTCGAGTCGGCCCGGTGATCGAGATGAGAACCTGACCCGCGAGGACATTGTCGCCGTCACTCACGGGAGTCTTAATAGACACGGAAGCCCCACCCAGAATGACAAATACAGAGGCTGCGACTGGGATCCCGGCAATTGTTCCGGCTTCTCGAGCGACCAAATCCAATATGGAAACCTGATCAATGGGGATAGTTGCGATTGAGGTCACGTCACCGTTGTCGTCACAGTCCTCCTGTAGGGCGCGCAGGACAACCTCGGATACATCAAGGAGATTGAGTCCACCGGCCATGAGTTGGTCTGCCAGTTCCTTCTTGATTTTGTGCGGCTGCATCAGGTCCCTATTCCAGTGGTCGTTGTGATCAATTCACCATCCGGTGACCGGTGTGAAACTAGCCGAACCTCAAAATCAGTGCTGCGTTCGGGGTAGTCCTCGCGCCAATGTGAACCGCGCGTCTCTTTCCGAGCTAATGCATTTGCGATTAACACCTGGGACACCGTGAACAGGTTTGCGCTCTCCCAATCTTCGGTGCATGCACGGGCACCAGTGCGTTCAATGTTGGCCAGCCACTCTTGCGCGTGGATAAGTGAAGCCTCACTGCGCAGAACACCGGCATTTCTATCCATCACGCTCTGCATATCTCGTCTCACCCGGTGCGGGATTAAAAATGAATCTTTGGAGGAGTCAGCTTGCACCGGGTGACCTACAAGTTGATCCGAGTCAATGGCGTTCATGATTCGGCGGGAATACACCAAACCCTCCAACAGCGAATTGGAGGCGAGTCGATTTGCTCCGTGGACTCCAGTGCAGGCAACTTCACCCGCGGCATATAGACCCGAAATACTCGTGCGACCAAAAAGGTCTGTCACCACACCGCCAGAGACGTAGTGCTGGGCGGGACCTACCGGGATGAGGTCGGTCACCGGATCAATACCGCGTGATCTTGCACTTGCAAGAATTGTGGGGAATCGACGTACCCACGTGTCAGCACCCAACATGCGACCATCGAGCCACACATGCGAAGAACCTGATGCGCGCATTACTTTCATGATTTCTTTTGCAACTACATCACGGGGAGCTAAGTCACCAAGCTCATGAATTGAATCCATGAAAGGCTTTAAGTCTGGGTCAAGTAGACGTGCACCTTCGCCTCGTACAGCCTCACTCACAAGTGGCTGTTGGCCTTTGGCGAGTGGACCGAGCCACAAAACGGTTGGATGAAACTGGACGAATTCGAGATCAGCGACTCTCGCGCCTGCTCGCAGTGCAAGTGCAATCCCATCACCTGTTGAAACATAGGGATTAGTCGTTTGTCCAAAAACTTGGCCGAAACCGCCCGTAGTCAAAATTACCGCTGGGGCTAGAGCCGCACCAATTCCATCGCGTTGGCCCGACCCCATCACGTGCAAGGTCACCCCCTGAGCTGCGCCATGTTCGTCGGTCAAAAGGTCAAGGGCCAGCGCGTTCTCAACTATTTCAATACCTGGATCATTAAGCACCGCGGAGACCAGAGCCCGAGAAATTTCAGCACCGGTTGCATCACCTCCGGCGTGTGCAATGCGGTCGCGGTGATGGCCACCTTCTCTCGTAAGTGAAATTTCACCGCTCGGATCGAGATCAAAATTTGCACCCAGGGTGATCAAGTCCCGGACAGCCTGCGGTCCTTCTGTGACGAGCACCTCAACAGCCTGCGGATTACACAATCCCGCACCGGCAGTAATAGTGTCATCTCGGTGTTCTGAAGGTGAATCATCTTCTGCAAGTGCTGCAGCAATGCCGCCCTGTGCCCAGCGGGTTGATCCTTCATCTATTTGAGCCTTCGTCAGGATGACAACACTTCGACCCGTGCGACGGGCGTGAATTGCTGCAGATAGGCCAGCAACGCCGGAGCCGATCACGATCACATCAGCTGTGATCTGCCAACCGGGTGAATCCGAGGTCAGCCAGCGTGGGATGTGAATATCACTCATTCGGATTCACTCCTCCCAGTGGCACATTGTCAATCAAACGAGTTGACCCAAGGAGACCGGCAAAAAGTATCCGACCCTCTATCGCAATTTCAGTTCCGTCAAGTTTACGGGAAAGATCAGATGTCATAGCGACTAAGTAAGAAGTTTCGATCTGCCCAGACAGCAAGTCCCGCGCTGCACTTAGTTTCGCGTCAACATTTCCTTCAACCGCCTGTGCCGTGAAGAGAGCTCGAGAGATAGAAGCCGCTTCAGTACGCTGCTCGGGATTAAGGAAAGCATTGCGCGAGCTCATGGCCAATCCATCGGGCTCGCGTCGCGTTTGCACTCCAACGACTTTAACGGGGAAGTTCAGTTGTTGCACCATATGCGAAATAAGCGCTAACTGCTGATAATCCTTTTCACCAAAAGCCGCAAAGTTTGGTTGAACTAGGTTCAGAAGTTTCGCAACAATTGTGAGCATTCCGGCAAAATGCCCAGGACGGTCCACCCCTTCGAGTATCGAACCCAATGGTCCTGGTTGCACGCTGACATACTGAGAGGTTTGCGTCCCGTCGGGATACATCTCACTCACGCTCGGGGCAAACACGATGTCAACGCCGCTGGCTTCACATTGTGCAAGATCACTTTCTAATGTCCTTGGGTATTTGGACACTTCGGTTGCATTCCCAAATTGGGTTGGATTCACGAAAATTGACACGACAACTTCGCCACCGGTCCCGACCAACGTCCTCGATGCATCAACGAGGTCGAGGTGCCCTTGATGCAATGCGCCCATCGTGGGTACAAAAGCCCGAACGACCCCCGGCTTTCGTGTCAGTTCACTGATCTCATGGATCAACCTGGTCATGTTTTTTCCCCTAATTCAATGAGAAGATCCGCTGCTTGATCAACGGAAAGCAGACCTGCGGCCAGTGCTCGGTCGGTTGCGAGTCTGGCCAGGGCGCGATACGCACTTTGTGAACTTGGACGGTCCAGTAACGCGTCAAGGTGTTTTCGAACTACTTCGCAGTCACCACGAGCGACCGGACCGGTGAGACCTTTGTCTCCCAGTCGCAAAGCATTATCTAAAGAAGCACTAAGAAGTGGTGCGAGTAGGCGCTGCGGACTTTCCATTCCTGACTGTGCCAAAAGAGATGCGGCCTCATTGACAAGGACATTGAGGTAGTTTGAACCCATCACCATCGCGGTGTGGTAAATCGCTCGTGACTCTTCGGGGACCCAAACCGGCTCGCCACCCATCTCAACCACGAGTGCCTCGGCTACCGGGCGTAGTACTTCGGTAGTGGTAACCCCAAATGGTGTATCTGCCAACCGCGCTAGGTCAACGCTGGTTCCCGTGAACGTCATTACCGGGTGAATGGCCATGGGTGATACTTGCGGCGCCGAATCAAATACCGAAATCCCATAACTTCCGGAGGTATGTGCCACAAACTGGCCTGGAATGAAAACCTCACTGGAGGAAAAACCTCGAACTAGGTCAGGAAGGACACTGTCGGGAACGGCCAGAATCACCAATTCAGACTCCGCCACTACTTGATCGGCGGGCTTTATTGGCACCCCAGGAAGGAGCGCTTCTGCACGCAGTCGGGACAAATCTGAAACAGCGCTAACACCCGTGCAGTTATGACCAGCCAATCGCAGTGCCGCACCCAAGACAGCTCCAACGCGGCCCGCCCCGACTACCCCAATGCGCAAACGGGGAGGTGCGTCCATGTCAAAAGCCTAGGGGTGACTAGCGTCATGTCACATGTCCCCATACATTCCTTGGATCAATGCCTGGGAGGACGCAGCTTTCGGCCCCAGTGGCTTTTATGGTGAATTCGGGTCCAAGGGGAAAAATCCTTATGAGCACTTTCGCACAGCTGTTACGTCAAATCCGGATTTGGCAGGGGAACTATTTCCCTATCTGCTCGAAACCTTTAAATACTGCGGTTCACCTTCGCAATTCTTAATCCTCGACGTCGGTGGATCCGGCGGCTTGCTGATGACCAATTTGCAACCCCTCATCCGTGAAAAGGGACTCAACTGGAAAACCCAAATTTACGATGTATCCAGTGGTGACGCGCGGAAAATTCCGATCCGGGAGAAATTTGGTGTCGTGATTGCCCATGAACTCTTGGATGACATTCCCACTTCTATTGTCGAATTCGACCTGGATCTCACACCACGTCTAGTTCTGGTCGACCCTGTCAGTGGCCATGAACAATTGGGTGAATCCATTTCACAACCAGAAAGTGAATGGCTCAATGATTGGTGGCCACAGACCGCACCGCACGCTCGCCGAGAAGTGGGAATCACACGTGATCACACCTGGGTTAAATTGGTTAACATCTTCAGTTTTGGTCGGGCAATCGCCATTGACTACTCGCATTCAAAAGATCAAAGGACTAGCGGATTATTTGACGCCGGAACCCTCACCGGCTATCAACGTGGTAGTTCTGTTCGCGCGGTTCCTAATGGTGAAGTAAACATTACTGCTCATGTCGCATTAGATTCTTGTGCAAGCGCTGCAGTGGCATCACGGGCAGATATCACAGCTACTTCGATCATTGATATTGATCCCGACCACAACAACTTCCGGTGGCTTATTCAGGACTTTGGAGTTCGACCATGAAACGATGTGCGCATGCGTAGCGTGATTGCCGGTATTGGCTTGGCCCCCGGCGAGATCAAAATTGATCTTGGTGAATTTCACCCCAGCTCACAGGGAGGTTTTCAACTA
>CAMCYV010000006.1 GCA_945885645.1 Bifidobacterium breve
GTAGTGGACACCGAGGGTGACATCGAAGTGGGCGTGTGGGAACACTCAGTAGGAGAGTCCACCGACACCGAGGTCGAGGAAGTATTCGTGGTGGTTTCGGGTAGAGGGACTGTGACCTGCGAGCAGGGGGGCGTGATCGATTTAGCCCCAGGAACAATTGGGATCCTTCCAGCGGGCTCACGAACCACGTGGCAGATCACCGAAACGATGCGAAAAATCTGGATCACACTCGCCTAGGTAACGGCTTACGGCTTGGCCATTAATCAATACCTATTTGTCTGCCACGCGTGACATACTCACGTTCATTCGTGTCGTGAACTTTGATGGGTGAGGAGATTGCATGTCCTGGGTTGACGCTGGATTTATTGCCTTTGACACGGAGACGACGGGTGTTGATACTGCGCTCGATCGCATTGTGTCTGCCGCAGCTGTGGTGTATCGGGATGGAGCCGAGGTTTCCTCGCAAGAGTGGTTGATCAAAGTTGACGTTGACATACCTGAGTCTGCAAGTGCGGTGCATGGAATCACAAATGAAATGAGTCAATCCCAGGGCCAGGAGCAATTCACGGCCCTTGAGTCGGTCCGCGAGTTTCTTACTGCATCGGAGTTGCCCGTCGTATGTTTCAACTCCTCATTTGACCGTGGAATCCTTGATGCGAACCTTGTAAGAGTTGGATTGCAGCCGTTGGTTGGCGTTATTGATATCTGCCCTTATGTAATTGACAAGCAGATGGACAAGTACGTCAAAGGGAAAGCGCAGAGGCGCTTGCAACCCACGGTTGCTCGCTACGGCCTAGAAATCTCTGAGGATGACTGGCACGGGGCACTGGCAGACTCCCGGATCACGGGGCTGCTCCTACTGGCACAGGCCCAGCGCTACCCGCAACAATTTAATGGTGAAGTGGGTGAGTTTGCCCGGGCTATCGGTGTGTGGCGCGAGGAACAGGACGCATCATTTAAGGCGTGGCTGGCAACCCAGCCGCCTTTATCATCGTAATCGCCTCTTCACGACCAGTGATGACTTGATGTTGTGATGTTATGATGTTATTATCGATACATGAGGACAACTCTCGAAATAGATGATCACGTTCTTGCGGTAGCCCGAGAAATGAGTTCCGTGTTGGAGATTTCTTTGGGGGCAGCCCTATCCGAACTGGCCCGCCGTGGAATGGGTCGAGGGGTGCAACCAGAGTTGAGAACTAATGGAATCCCGGTTTTTGAGGTGAGTGCCGCTGCTGCCCCGATTACAAATGACATGATTTCCCAGGCGCTGGGCGAGGCATGAATTTTTTCCTAGACGTCAACGTTCTGATGGCCATTACTTGGCCCACACATGTGGCTCACACTAAGGCTCAAGCATGGTTTGTTGAATCCGGTAAATCTGGGTGGGTAACCAGCCCTGGAACTGAATCGGGCTTCATCAGACTTTCAAGCAATCCGGTGGTCGTGAGCGAGGTCGTTACCCCCAACGCGTGCGCGGTTGTGTTGGAATCCTTGAAAAAGGTGGGCAACTATCAGTTCGTTGCTGACAGCTTGCCATTGTCCGGGGAAATGGCGAGGTCAGAGGTCGCGCTCACGGGGCACCGGCAAGTAAGTGATGCCCACTTGGCGCTGGTGGCCCAAATGCACAATTGCGTATTCGCCACCCTTGACTCAGGGGCGGCCGAACTCGCCCAGCGGCTTGGTACCGAGTTCCTCCTCATAGAAACTTGGTAGGATTGAAACTTGGTAGCGCCGGACCTGAAATGGGAATTGTTGAGCCGAAATCTCCTTATCTAGGGGGGATTTGGGGCTACCGGTGGGGTATGGGTATCCTTTGACATCGCTGTGAGAGTTACAGCCTGGAGTCCTTGGAAGGCCTCCAGTACGGCCTGCCAACCGGTGGGTGCCGAAACCAAGTCCCTACGAGAAAGCAAGGTGGCGCCCCATGCGCACATATAGCCCGAAAGCCGGCGAGATTTCTCGCACCTGGCACGTGATTGACGCCACCGATGTTGTTCTCGGACGGCTCGCAAGTCAGGTCGCGGTTCTTCTTCGCGGAAAGCACAAGCCAACATTTGCACCACATATGGATGTCGGTGACTTCGTCATTGTTATCAATGCTGACAAAGTTGCGCTCACCGGATCTAAGCGGGAGCAAAAGATGGCATACCGCCACTCTGGTTACCCAGGTGGTCTCACTGCAACGACTTACTCAGAACTCTTGGAGTCACATCCAACTAAGGCTGTTGAAAAGGCAGTTAAGGGAATGCTCCCTCACAACAAGCTCGGTCGCCAACAGTTGACCAAGTTGAAAATCTATGTTGGTGACAATCACCCACACAGTGCCCAAGAACCCAAGCCATTCACCATTACCCAGGTCGCGCAGTAGCGCTAAGGAGAGATTTACGTGTCTGAAGTTGCTATTGACGTAGAAGAAGAAATCGAAGAAGTTCCCTCGGAGTACACCAGCGAGAGCGCTAAGCCGATAATCAATCGCGATGTTGTGATTGCGCCAGGTGCTGCAACAGGTCGCCGTAAGCAGGCTGTTGCGCGTGTTCGCATTGTCCCCGGAACGGGCCAGTTCAAAATTAATGGTCGCGACCTTGCTTCCTATTTCCCCAACAAGGTTCACCAGCAGATTGTGAACGAGCCATTTGTCTCCCTTGGCGCACCGGGTAAGTTCGACGTAATTGCTCGACTTCACGGTGGTGGCACCAGCGGTCAAGCCGGTGCACTTCGTTTGGGCATTGCTCGTTCACTCAATGGGATTGACACGGAAGGTAACCGCGCTATTTTGAAAAAGGCCGGATTCCTCACCCGTGACCCGCGGGCCAAGGAGCGCAAGAAGTACGGTCTGAAGAAGGCTCGTAAGGCCTCGCAGTACAGCAAGCGCTAGTCGAAGTGGTTTGCGCCACGTTGTGGGGCTAATTCAATGGGGCTTTTTGGAACCGATGGAGTTCGCGGTGTAGCGAACAGAGATCTCACTGCCGAATTGGCTTTGGACCTTTCTGTTGCCGCAGCGCACGTGCTGGCAGATTCAGGAGAATTCGCCGGACACCGCCCTAGAGCAATTGTTGGTCGTGACACGCGTGCTTCAGGGGAGTTCCTTGAAGCCGCGGTTGTCGCGGGCCTTGCCAGTGCAGGCATAGATGTAACCCTTGTTGGAGCGCTTCCCACTCCAGCGGTCGCCTACTTAGTTGCTTCTCTGGAAGCTGACCTTGGTGTCATGCTTTCTGCCTCCCACAACCCAATGCCGGATAACGGTATTAAGTTCTTTGCCCGAGGCGGCGTCAAACTCGATGACGCTTTGGAAATTGCAATTGAAAACCGGATGCGTGAGCCGTGGGAGCGACCTATTGGCGGGGATGTAGGCCGTGTAGTAAATGACGAGGGTGCGTCTGAACTTTTTGTTTCCCACTTATTGTCCACACTCACATCTGAAACACCACTGACCGGGCTCAAAGTTGTTGTTGACTGCGCGAATGGTTCAGCAAGTGTTGTTGGCCCAGAAGCATTGCGTCGTGCCGGAGCTGAAGTAATCGCTATCCATGCTTCACCCGATGGCCTAAACATCAATGATGGTTGTGGGAGTACCCACCTTGAAGACCTTCGGACTGCTGTTGTTGAGCATGGCGCTGACGTTGGAATTGCTTTCGACGGGGATGCGGATCGGTGCCTAGCAATCGATGCTTTGGGCAATGATGTCGACGGTGACCACATCCTGGGAATCCTTGCAATATCAATGGCTTCCTCTGGAACTTTGATCCACGACACAGTGGTTTCAACCGTGATGGCCAACCTTGGTTTCAACCAGGCAATGGAGGCGGCGGGAATAACGGTGATTTCAACCGCGGTTGGTGACCGGTATGTACTGGAATCAATGCGTGAGCATGGTTTTGTCCTAGGTGGCGAACAAAGCGGACATGTTGTCATGAGTGAATTTGGAACCACCGGTGACGGTATTTTGACCGCGTTACATTTACTTTCACGCGTGAGCGAGAGCGGAAAGACTTTAGCCGAGCTCGCTCGTGTCGTTAACAAGTTGCCACAGGTGCTCATCAACGTTGGTGGAGTAGATCGCAATGCACTTGACTTTAATGAGCGAGTCAGCGCAGAACTGGAGCTTCTTGAGTCGGCACTGCAGGGCAGTGGTCGTATTCTCCTTCGACCATCGGGTACCGAGCCGGTTATTCGGGTCATGGTTGAAGCGGAGAGTCAGACCAAGGCCCAGCAGGTTGCCGAGCAGCTGGCTCAGGTAATCACCGCTGAACTCGCCCTGGATTAATCCGCCGCAACGCCACTGCTCTCGGTAACTTCAGTCGTGATGGGCTGCGGCGGTAGGATCATGCAGTGTGCGGAATCGTTGGATACGTTGGTGAGAAGCAAGCCCTCGAAATCATTGTCGAGGGACTACGCCGAATGGAGTATCGCGGCTATGACTCAGCAGGAATTGCAGTAATCGCTGACGGCAAGTTGGAAGTACGCAAGAAGGCCGGAAAACTGGGAGAGCTTGAACTACTCCTGGGCCAAGATCCAATGCCAGGTTCCACGACCGGAATTGGTCACACCCGGTGGGCAACCCATGGTGGTCCAACCGACCGCAACGCCCACCCCCACGTGAGTTCAGATCAACGCATCGCCGTGATACACAACGGAATCATCGAGAATTTTCAGGTGCTACGCGCCGAACTGGAAGCCGCTGGTATTTCACTCGAGTCTGAAACGGACACTGAAGTCGTGGCACACATGATGGCGCGAGCTCTTCCTGAGGTTGGTAACTCATTGCCACTAGCCATGCAGGCGGTGTGCTCGAGACTCCAAGGCGCTTTTACGCTGGTAGTTATTGACCGGGAGCAACCCGACCTTGTAGTTGGTGCTCGCCGAAATTCACCTCTTGTCGTTGGCCTGGGTGAAGGTGGCAACTTTCTGGCATCCGATGTCAGTGCATTCGTTGCACACACGCGTTCAGCATTGGAATTAGGTCAAGACCAAATCGTGATCATGAAAGCAGACTCCGTAGTTGTCACCGACTTCTCTGGCACGGTTGTGCAGGCCACGCCATTCACCATTGATTGGGATGCATCAGCTGCTGAAAAGGGTGGATTTGACCTGTTCATGTTGAAGGAAATTTCAGAGCAGCCAAAGGCAGTTGCTGACTCACTCCTTGGTCGCATTGATGAGAACCAGCGGATTAAATTAGATGAACTCAGTATTGATCCATCAGTGTTGCAACACATTAACAAAGTAATCGTGATTGCTTGCGGAACTGCAGCACACGCTGGAATGGTTGCCAAGTACGCAATTGAGCATTGGACACACCTTCCCGTCGATGTTGAGCTGGCAAGTGAATTCCGTTATCGGGATCCAATCGTTGGAGCTGACTCATTGGTCATTGCCATTTCACAGTCCGGCGAAACCATGGATACCTTGATGGCACTGCGCTATGCCAAATCACAGGGTGCTCGCACATTGGCTATCTGCAATACGGTCGGATCAACAATTCCGCGTGAATCTGACGCCGTGATTTACACCTACGCTGGGCCTGAAATCGCCGTTGCAAGCACTAAAGCTTTTCTCACCCAAATAACAGCAACCTATTTAGTTGGTTTGTTCCTGGCTCAAGTTCGTGGAGTCATGTTCGAAGACGAAATTCGGTCAATTCTTGCTGACCTTGACGATATGCCGCGCCAGGTTGACCTCGTACTTGATACTGCGGAACCTGTTCGTCAACTTGCCCGTTCCCTTGCTTCGGCCCGTTCAGTCCTCTTCATTGGCCGCCATGTCGGCTACCCGGTTGCCCTTGAAGGTGCGCTGAAACTGAAAGAGCTGGCCTACATGCACGCTGAAGGATTCCCTGCGGGAGAGCTCAAGCACGGACCCATTGCTTTGATCGAAGAGGGAATTCCGGTCATAGTAATTGTTCCATCACCCAAAGGCCGCGCTATTTTGCACGACAAAATGATCTCCAATATCCAAGAAGTGCGCGCCCGCGGAGCAAAAATAATTGCAATCGCAGAAGAGGGCGATGAAAGCATTGTTCCCTTTGCTGACCACATAATTCGAATCCCTGCCGTCCCAACCTTGATGCAGCCCCTTGTAGCGGTTGTACCTTTGCAAATTTTTGCCTGCGAGATGGCAAGGGAAAAAGGTCATGACGTTGACCAACCTCGCAACCTTGCCAAGTCCGTAACGGTTGAGTAGTTCAATGACTTCGCATCTGGTTTCCCACGATCTCGGTTTACCGGTTTTTTCGGTTGCGCAGATCCGGGCCGCCGAGGAGCGAGCCTTAGTGGTTACGGCTCCGGGTTCACTTATGCAACGTGCGGCATTTGCTCTAGGTGTTGGGTGCGCTGATTTATTGCGTGAAACTTTTGGTCGTGTTTATGGTACTTCGGCTTTAGTTATAGTTGGTCCGGGTAATAACGGTGGTGATGCACTATTCGCTGGAGCGTTACTGGCTCGCCGAGGGGTTCGAGTAGGGATCTACTGTGTTGTTCCCGGGGTGTGCCATGAATTAGGTCTCATCACGGCACTTGGCGCTGGTGGCCGCGTGATTGATTCACTGGCGGGAGGATTTGATTTAGTGCTCGACGGTATTGCCGGGCTGGGGAGTTCGCGGCCAGTTGAGAGTGAACTTGCTCACTGCATTAATTACTCACCGCTGGTAGTTGCCGTTGACATTCCCAGTGGGGTTAATGCCGATACTGGTGTTTGTGATGTTGATGCTTGTATTCATGCTGATGTGACTTTTACTTTTGGCGCACTTAAACCTGGCCTGGTACTTGCTCCCGGTGCCGCGTTTGCAGGCGCGATCGAGATCGTTGATTTAGATTTGGAATTTGATTCTGATCCGATGCTGCGAGTCTTAGGGGATTACGAGGTCGCCGAGTTAGTGCCGGCTTTGAATTTTGATTCCTACAAGTACTCTCGCGGAGTTGTGGGAATTGCCGCGGGCTCACCAAGTTATCCCGGCGCGGCCATGCTGAGTGTGTTGGGTGCGCAGCACAGTGGTGTTGGCATGGTCATGTTGCGTGAAGGATTTGTTGATCGTGCTCTGGTCTTAGACTCATTGCCTAATGTTGTTTCAATTGATTCTGATTCACCACGAATTACTGGCTGGGCAGTTGGGCCGGGGTTTTCCGGTTGCGAGGCTGAACACTCGTTCCTCATATCGGTCTTGGCTGGGGAGTTGCCAGTTGTCCTTGATGCTGGTGCGCTTAGCGCTGTTGCAGATTTAACTGATGTGCGTAATGCGGTTTCGACACGGTCGGGAGTGACCGTGGTGACACCACATGTGGGTGAGTTTCGGCAGATGTTTCCCCAATTGGTTGGTTTCGATCTCGAGTCGGTGCGCACTGCAGCACGCGAATTAAATGCGATTGTGGTGGCGAAAGGGCCGCGAACTCTTGTGGTGGGCCCTGATGGACGGGCTTTTGTCGACATTGAGGCAAGTCCAGCAATGGGTACGGCCGGCTCAGGTGATGTTCTGACGGGAATTATTGGTGGACTTCTCGCCAGTAGCGCACTCGATACAGTTGACGTTGTGGCGCTGATAGCGGCGGGGGTGTGGATTCATTCTCGGGCCGGTCGAATTGCGGAATCTCAGTCGGAGAATCCGACGGCCGTTGATATTGGCAATATGGTGGGTGAGGTTTTGCGTGACCTCTAAATCACAGCCGCCACCCAACGCCCGGGCCTGGGCTAACATCAGCGGTCAGGCAATCCTGCGCAATTACGACACAGTTCGAGCGATTGCTGGCGTTGACGTAATGGCTGTTGTGAAAGCAGATGCGTATGGACATGGAGCCGACTTCATTGCTCCGTTACTTCGGACACATGGAGTCACATGGTTGGGAGTTGCTCTACCGAGTGAAGCACTTGCATTGCGTGCCGCCGGAGATCGCGGAAGGATTTTGAGTTGGCTCAGCACGCCACGGGATCCTGATCTTGCCGCATGTGTCGGAGCTGATGTTGATCTTTCTGTTTCCAATTCCCGTGAATTGCATGAAATCGCAGCCGCAGCTCGAGTATTGGGGAAGCGTGCGTACATTCATGTGAAAATTGACACGGGTTTGAGTCGGAACGGTCTCCCTCTTACTGAACTGGGTTCTGTTCTTGCTGAGTTGATCACGTTGGTTGCTGAAGGTGTAATTGGTGTCCGTGGCGTGTGGAGTCACCTAGCGAGTGCTGATCATGTCGACCCAGAAATCGCCCAGGAATCAGTGTCTGCCCAACGCGACGTTTTCATATCGGCTCTTGCGGAATTTGCTTCCGCTGGAATTGAACCCGAAGCTATTCACCTTGCCAATACTGCGGGAGCCCTGTGGCACCCTGATTCTCGATTTAATCTTGTTCGCATTGGCATTAGCATGTACGGACTCTCACCGAATGTGCAGCGGGCGAGTTCAGCAGAATTGAATTTGGTGCCGGCTATGACACTGGTCGCACGGCTGAGCTCAATCAAATCAGTGCCGGCAGGCTCGGGTGTGTCCTACCTTCACACGTGGACGGCTGAGCGGGAATGTCAGCTTGGCTTGGTTCCGGTTGGCTACGGCGATGGAATCCCGCGCAGTGCAAGCAACAATGTGTCGGTGTGCGTTGCTGGAGAATTGATTTCTCAGGTGGGAACAATTGCTATGGACCAATTTGTAATCGATGCAACAGATTCGATTGCTGACATTTCCGCTGGTAGCGAGGTGTATCTGTTTGGTTCGGGGGCTCACGGGGAGTTAAGCGCGGATCAGTGGGGCCAAGCCAGTGGAAGTATCGGATACGAAATAGTCACTCGGCTCGGATCACGAATCCCGCGGGTTCACGTGTGAGGCTTATTCTTCCATTGGTAGTTTGATGCTTATTCCTTTGATATTAGGTGGTGAAGTGCGCAAGTGGCTCTTGATTTTGGCAAAGTAGCCGGACGCGCAGTTCTCTCACTTGGCGCGGTGGCACTCGGGGCTGCTGCTGGTGCAGCAGCTGAACGCTTGGTCATGCGATTCAGCGCTACGCAGGATCACGATGCTGATTTAACCGAGTTCTATTCATTGCACGGTGAGCCATTCGAGGTTTTTACCTCCGATGGGGCAGTTTTGGCCGGCGAGGTCGATCGACTATCTGGATCGCGAGTCACAATCGTGATGCCCCATGGCTTTGCATTGAATCGCAACTCTTGGTACTACCAACGCTTGGCTTTGCGAGATCGTGCGACACTGGTTTTCTACGACCAGCGCGGACACGGCGAGTCCATGTACGTTGCTGATGCGCAGCTGCGGGATCACAGCATTGATCAACTGGGGCGTGACCTGTATTCGGTGATCAATCAGGTCGCCCCGCACGACACGTTGATCGTGATCGGGCACTCTATGGGCGGCATGTCTATTTTGGCATTGGTTGAGCAACACCCAGAGCTTTTCGGAACCCAAGTAATTGGAGTTGGGTTGATTTCGAGCTCCGCAAGTTCTGTCGGCGCTTCGACTTTAGGTCTACCTGCCCCGATCTCACGCGTTGTTCAAGGACTAGTTCCTGGGGTTGCGTCCGCCATGGCGAAAGGTGGGACCGCGCTGTCCCACTCGCGCTGGAGCAAAACTGATCTGGGACTGCTGCTGACCCGCCTTTACTCATTCGGTTCGGTTGCCCCAGTCCACGCGGGTGAATTTGTTGCCGACATGGTTTCGTCAACAAATTTCAATATCTTGGTTGACTTCTTGCCCAATATTTATGAGCACGACAAACTTGATTCACTTGAACCATTGCAGCAGGTGGAGACTTTGGTGATTGTGGGTGAATCAGATCGATTGACCCCACCGGCGTTAAGTGAAGCAATCATCGAGCAGGTCCCGGGCGCTGAATTTGTTGTACTTGCTGAAAGCGGTCACATGGTGACGCTTGAGCGGTACGCAGAAGTAAATGAACTTCTCACCGGATTTGTTGACCGGGTAATTGAAAGACATGACCAAAATGAGAATTGAAACCCCAGAACAAATGCAAGCCCTCGGTGAATCAATTGCTGCTGTTGTTCGCGGCGGTGACGTCTTGATTCTCACCGGTGATTTGGGTGCTGGGAAAACCACTTTTGCCCAGGGCGTTGCACGTGGGCTGGGCATAACTGAACCCGTGACCAGTCCGACATTTGTTATGAGCAAGGCCTACCCGGGGGTTAATGGACTGGGGTTATTGCACCTTGATGTCTACCGGGTGAGTGCAGTTGATCAGCTCCTTGATCTGTGGTCAGAAATTGACGCCGCGCAATGTTTGACGTTGGTTGAGTGGGGCCGTGAGTGGGCTAGTGAGTTTGGTGAGACGGTCATTGAAATGCGGATTAATACGGAATTAGAGTTTGGGCGCGAAATTGACTTCACTTCTTTCCCACCATCTGGGGATTCATTTCTCCGCCGGGTTGAATCAATACTCACATGAAAATTATTGCAGTTGATACGTCTACGGAATTAAGTTCAATTGCCTTGGTTGATTCTGGCGGCGTTGTTTCCATGGCCAGTCACACTAATGCCCGTGGTCACGTGGAAGCGATTGGAACATTATTCGCCGAATTGGAATTGGATCTGAATTCCTTACCCGACTTGATTGCTTGCGGTGTCGGCCCCGGACCCTACACAGGATTGCGCGTTGGTATCGCTTTTGCCCAAGGACTTTCTGCAGCTTGGTCAGTGCCCGTTGTCGGAGTGTGTTCACTTGATGCTGTTGCTATCGCGATTATTCGCCAGGGTTTAGTCGCCCCTGAAAGTGAATTTATTGCGGCAACGGATGCTCGCCGCAAGGAGAATTACTGGGCAAAATTTGATGGCAGCGGTAGAAGAGTGTCAGGGCCAAGCGTTGATCTCACCGAAATTGTTCAAGGGTTGGCGCTGGAGGTCGAAATCCCTTTGGTAACGCAAGTTTCACCGCATGCAATTGATATAGCTGCATGTGCTGCACGTGGTGATCATTTGGATGTTACCCCTATGTATCTGCGAGAAGTTGATGCTAAGCCGAGTCTGTCGGTGCAGTTGTGACGACTCCTACTATTGAAATTCGTCGTATGCGTTGGTGGGATATTGCTGAAGTTGACAAACTTGAGCGTGACCTGTTTCCACATGACCCGTGGTCAACGGATCAATGGTGGCGGGAGTTAGCCCAGCTTCACAATCATTATTTTGTGTGTGATAGTTCAGGTGTTCTCAGTGGATATGCGGGTCTGAGTGTGTCGGGAGGCGATGCTGACATTCAAACCATCGCGATTGGAGAATCATTCCAGGGACAAGGAATCGGGCGTCAACTTCTTGGTCATCTAGTTGATCTGTCGGTGGAATTGAAAGTGACTTTCATTTTCCTTGAAGTGCGTAATGACAACTTGGCGGCACTTTCAATGTATTCATCATTTGGATTTAAAGAAATTAGCAAAAGAGCCAATTACTACCCCGATGGAACTGATGCTTTGATCCTGCGTCGTGATGACCGAGATGAGCGCGAGAGTAAATCATGAGCATGAGCGAACCTCTGGTACTGGGAATCGAGACTTCCTGCGATGAAACCGGAATTGGCATTGTGCGCGGGCGGGAATTACTGTCCAATGCTCTGGCATCAAGTGTTGAGCTGCACGCCCGATTCGGTGGTGTGGTCCCTGAAGTTGCTAGCCGCGCTCACTTAGAAGCAATGTTGCCAACAATTGATCTGGCCTGCTCTGCGGCTGGAGTTTCACTCAGAGATATTGATGCGATTGCAGTGACGGCAGGTCCAGGCTTGGTTGGCGCACTCATCGTTGGAATTGCATCAGCGAAAGCATTGGCATTGGGGTTGGGTATTCCCATCTACGGGGTCAACCACCTGGCGGCTCACGTGATGGTTGACGAACTAGAGCACGGACCTTTGCCCGAACTCGTTATTGGCCTGCTGGTCTCCGGGGGGCATTCATCGTTAATCAAAGTTAGTAACGGCGAGTTCACTTCCCTTGGTCAAACTTTGGATGACGCTGCGGGTGAAGCATTCGACAAAGTTGCGCGCCTCCTTGGTTTGCCATTTCCCGGGGGCCCCATGATTGATCAAGCTGCCCAAAGCGGTGACCCCAACGCTATTGATTTTCCCCGTGCCCTACGTACTGATCCAGATAATGCCTTCAATTTTTCGTTCTCGGGGTTAAAAACAGCGGTGGCCCGTTGGGTGAAAGAGGAGCAAAGGGTCGGTAACACTATTTCAGTTCCCGATGCCGCTGCTTCGGTTCAGGAGGCGATTGCAGACATTCTGACCAGTAAAGCCATTGCTGCGGCCAAGGATCAAGGCGCTCCCCATTTGGTGATCGCAGGGGGAGTGGCCGCGAATTCGAGGTTACGGGCACTGGCTGCCCATCGCTGTGACCTCGCTGGAATCGAGCTTCGCGTGCCCAGTCCAACTCTGTGCACTGACAATGGGGCAATGGTTGCGGCGCTGGGATCTCACCTCGTTCGAGTGGGGGCGGCCCCTTCACCGATTGATTTCCCGGCAACCTCAACCCTGTCGGTAAGTGAAGTGCTTTTCTAGCGGCTCGAATCGGATTTGGCGCTCAACTAGGTTCCTGGGTTAAACTCCTGTAACGCGTTTGAATTATTGGTTGATACGGATGGAGGAGTAATGCGCCGGGCTGTTGCGGCTTTAGCCGGAAGTATTCTCATTTTCTCTACCGGTTTCGGAGCGCAAGTGGGTTCGAGTGCCACTGAAAAGAGTGTTGAAACAGTGGTGCCCGCGCGTGAGAAAGTTCAGATCCCCAAGTCGGTGTACCGGATCAAAACGAAAGACAAAGTTGCTTTCATCACAATTGATGACGGAATTTATAAAACTGAAAATTCTTTGGCCTATGTAAAAGCAAATAAGTTACCCATTACGGCATTTCTTTCATCATGGACCATTAAGGATTCACAAAAATACTTTGATGAATTCACGCAGTGGGGTTCGGTGCAAAACCACTCAGCGACCCACGCGTCATTTGCCAAAAAGTCCACGGATCTGAATCATGAAATTTGCTATGTTCAAAAACGGTTCGCAAAGAAATACGACTGGCGCCCCTGGATGTTGAGGCCACCATATGGCGCTGCGCAGGATTCTCAAGCAGTGCGCAAGATGGGTGAAAAATGTGGGATTCAACAAATAGTTATGTGGGATGCATCAATTGGCAATGGCAGAATTCATTATGCCGACTCCAGTTTAAAACCGGGATCCATCATTTTGATGCACTTTACAAAGTCACTCAAGAACGATTTGGAACTTGCCGTAAGAAAGATTCGGGAGGCTGGCCTTGAACCGGCAAATCTCGATGACTACCTTCCGCGAATCACTAGTGCGCCCGCGATGCTCAGCGTTCGCGCTGGACTAACACAGCCTGCTCGGTAGCACCGCGTCCCAGTACTACGACCGCCCATTCATTGTGATCGGGCTTTCCACAAGCTTTTCGTAAATCTTTTTGATCGCGTCTTCCATCCTTTGTTTTCAAGGCAATTCCCGGTAAGTGCTTGACGCGTGATTTGATCTCATTGACCGGAAATACGTCATTGATCAGGTATGCGCGGGCGTGAGGGAAGACTGCGGCTGCTCCAAAAAGCCACATGTTTTTTTCGCCAACGGGTGTGAGACCAAGTTCGCCAGCGACCTGTTGGGCAAGTCCTGCTCGGGTTATTGCCGGGTCTAGTTCATAAAGAAACCCTTCTGCACGGATTTCCACGTGCGGGTGCGTGGCAGGCTCGGTTGTGCGTGTGATCATGCTGGATTCTTCTCGTTCTGAATTGATCATGACGGCGTAAGTTCCGGTTACTGCATTTGTGGCGAACATCTCGACAACGTTTGCATCCAGACTGACAACGTATTGAGCCCAGCCGTCCGGTGGAGTAAAAGCTGGAGCCGCTTTCATAAACACTCGAAAACTTTTAGCTACTTCTTTGACGAAAGACACTGGCGGCGACCAACGCTCAGGGTCGCGTTCAGGGAGTGCGCGCGCACCGTCGAGGGAACGTGAACTGCCTCGACGAGCAGGATCAATGAAGATCGCGGTTTGGTCTGGATCCCATTGGGTCAGGTCAAGCAGTGTGCCGTCGCACATCAAGACGTTGGCACCGGGAACGTTGTGGGCGAATAGTGCGGCGGTATTGGGATCTCGCTCAACCGCGGTTGTGTTGAGCCCAGCGTCGATGAAGGCGGCGCTGTCACTTCCAAGTCCGGCCGTGAGGTCAATTACCCCGTTGGTTCCACTGTGGGAAATGATCTGGGCGTGAAAGGCCGCGACAAGCGGATGACTGGCCGCTTCCAGGCCGTCCCGCGTGAAAAACCAGTTCTGCCTTGGCCGACCGCTGTTTTTCCAGGCCAGAGCAGCCCTATCGCGTAGTTCCACCTGTTCGAGTGCCAATCGGAGGGCGTCCACCCCATGGCCCTGGGCTCGTAGTGATGTGATGATGGTGAGCTCGTTGGCGCCGGGCTGGGCCAAAGCCATCCGTGCTTGGGAAATCAATTCCTCGTTGGGTGAGCCTCCACCGGGGGCGTCTTCACTGGGCTGGAGCGGCACGGGGCAAGCCTAGGGGCCAATAAGGGGCTGGCTGGCACTCGGTTTGACAGAGTGCTAACTGTTGCGTAATCTTTGATTTGGCACTCTGCGCGTGTGAGTGCCAACTTTAAGACCAAATATTCGTAAGTCGCTCCAGCTTTAGGTAGCTGGCGCCCACGAGCCGGAGGAATAAACCGTGTCGGTTTCCATTAAGCCCCTAGAAGATCGCATTTTGGTACAAACCCTCGAAGCGGAGCAAACAACCGCCTCAGGACTTGTTATCCCTGACACCGCGAAGGAAAAGCCCCAAGAGGGCAAGGTTCTCGCGGTTGGACCAGGTCGTTTCGACGAAGATGGCGAAAAGCGCATTCCCTTGGACATCAAGGTCGGCGACATCGTTATTTACAGCAAGTACGGCGGCACCGAAGTGAAGTATGACGGACAGGAATACCTGCTTTTGTCGGCTCGCGACGTGCTTGCCATTGTTGAGAAGTAAACAGCAAAAAAGATAAATTCTTGTTTCGATGAGCCCCGCGAATCCCTCGGGAGGCGTGGGGCTCACGACAAGTCAACACACATGTTCTTTCCGGTACGACTCCACTTCATGATTGAGGGTTTAACACCATGGCAAAGATGATTGAATTTGATGAGGATGCTCGTCGCAGCCTTGAGCGCGGGGTTAACGCACTCGCTGACGCAGTCCGCGTAACCATCGGCCCAAAGGGCCGCAATGTCGTAATCGACAAAAAATGGGGAGCCCCCACAATCACCAATGACGGTGTGACGATCGCCCGCGAAATTGAATTGGATGATCCCTACGAAAACTTGGGCGCCCAACTCGCCAAAGAGGTTGCCACCAAGACCAACGACGTCGCAGGTGATGGAACCACAACGGCAACCGTTCTGGCCCAGGCAATGGTCACTGAAGGTTTGAAGCAGGTTGCTGCTGGCGCAGCCCCCATGGCCATCAAGCGTGGAATGGATGCCGGCGTTGCCGCAATCATCGAAGAATTAGCAAAGATGGCCCGTGATGTTTCCGGTAAGGAAGAAATCACCAACGTCGCGGCAATCTCGTCACAGGATCGTGAAATCGGTGAACTGATCGCTGATGCATTCGACAAGGTTGGCAAGGACGGCGTTATTTCGGTCGAAGAATCCAGCACCACTTCAATGGAGATGGAATTCACCGAAGGAATGCAGTTCGACAAGGGTTACATCTCACCGTACTTTGTGACCGACCAGGAAAGCATGGAAGCCGTCCTCGACGATCCACGGATTCTCCTCGTACAAGGCAAGGTCTCCTCGGTCTCGGAGATCCTTCCTTTAGTGGAAAAAGTTGTTGAAGCCGGCAAGCCACTGCTGGTAATTGCAGAAGACGTTGACGGCGAAGCATTGTCAACCCTCGTTGTTAACCGGATCCGCGGAACATTTGCTTCCTGTGCGGTTAAGGCCCCTGCATTCGGTGATCGCCGCAAGGCAATCCTCGAGGACCTCGCGGTTCTAACAGGTGCGCAAGTTGTTTCTGCGGACATCGGCCTCAAGCTCGATCAGGTCGGCCTTGAGGTTCTGGGTACGGCTCGTCGCGTCGTTGTTTCCAAAGACAACACCACGGTCGTTGACGGTGGAGGTAACTCAGAAGCTGTAGCTGATCGCGTTGCGCAGATTAAGAGTGAAATTGAGCGATCAGATTCGGATTGGGACCGCGAGAAGTTGCAGGAACGCCTCGCCAAGATCGTGGGCGGTGTTGTTGTTATCAAAGTTGGCGGCCACACGGAAGTTGAGCTCAAGGAGAAGAAGCACCGAATCGAAGATGCTGTCTCGGCAACTCGCGCGGCGATCGAAGAGGGAATTGTCTCCGGCGGGGGAACCGCTCTCGTCCAGGCTGCAAAGGTCCTTGATTCCAATCTTGGAAAGACGGGCGACGAGGCAACGGGTGTTGCAATTATCCGTAAGTCAACTTCTGAACCACTTCGCTGGATTGCGGAGAACGCAGGGGAGCACGGTTATGTTGTAGTCGCCAAGGTGGCTGGACTGCCAGCGGGTCATGGCCTCAATGCTGCAACCGGTGAATACGGAGATCTCATCGCTCAAGGTGTAATTGACCCGGTGAAAGTAACCCGTTCAGCGCTGCAGAATGCCGCATCAATTGCAGCGATGCTCCTCACAACCGAGGTACTCGTTGTGGAAAAGCCGGCAGTTGCAGAGCCAGATGCGGGTCACGGACACGGACACCACGGTCACTCTCACTAGTTAGTGATTGATAAATATTTGTCGTCAAACAATTGAAAGGGTGGGGCCGCATCTGCGGCCCCACCCTTTTTATCTTTAAAAAATTTTTTGGTTATCCAGAATCTTGAAAAACTAGGAAGCGGTTGCGATATGCATGGGGAATCCGACCGGTTCCGTGTTGATCTCGCTGCCCACGGCGACATTGGGGTTCAAACGACCCGCGTAAATTTCTTCACGCTCGTCTTCGGTGAGCCCTCCCCAGACTCCATAAGGCTCACGGACAGCCAACGCATGTTGGGCGCACTGGACTTTGACGGGGCAAGCGCCACACACGGCTTTCGCGGCGGTATCCCGGTTGATCCGGGCGGGACCGCGCTCTCCTTCGGGGTGGAAGAACATGTTGGGGTCTTCGCCACGGCATAGTCCAAGGAGCTGCCAGTCCCACGTGTCAGCGTTGGGGCCGGGGAGACGGGATACATCAGCCATGTCTATTCCTTGGTATTGCGTTGAAGAGGTCTCAATAGTACAAAGCGTTTCATAGGTTGGTCAATATGCCACGCTGTGAGATGAATCACAAAATGCGGATATTGGACTCATGCTCCATAATTGTGAGGTGTCTCTCACCCATACCACGGACGTGGAGCCGGTTACTGGTGAACTAAGTGTCACCGTTGCTGTGGCTGCGCGCAGATTAGGGATTTCTCCGGCAACCCTGCGCACCTGGGATCGCCGTTACGGGGTAGGTCCTAGCCAGCGTGATGAGGGGAAAAACAGACGTTATTCACCCTCGGATTTGGCACGCCTTGACTACATGACCGCTTTGATTCGCTCAGGCCACTCTCCGGCAGCTTCGGCCGCGGCAACTTTGGGCCAGGACTTGGCTGAATTTAAGCCCGATCATTCCAAGGGAGAGCCAACGGGTTCACGCATCGGTCGCAGTGGTGGCGGAAATGTTGTAGCGACACCGGGTTGTGATCGTCGGGCTCGCGGACTTGCTAAGGCAACAAGTGCCCTTGACCAAGGCGCGTGCGCATCGATAATCAATGAATCTTTACATGACATTGGAGTCATTCCTACCTGGAATGAGTTACTCCTTCCGATTTTAAAAAGTATTGGCGAGATGTGGGAATTACGCCAATGTGGGATCGAAGTTGAGCACATTCTTTCGACGGCGATCCAGTCCGAGTTTTCACGTTTTGCATATGAAACTAAGACCAAAACGTCGCGGGCAACGGTCGTATTGGGATCAATGAGCGGTGATCCACATCAACTTCCCGTATGGGCAGTAGGCGCCGGTTTGGCAGAGCGGGGAATTCGTTTCGTTCATCTGGGCGGGAGCATGCCACTAGAAAGTCTCGGAGATGTAATTGCCCGAACAGGTCCCCGCGCGGTCTTTTTGTGGTCCCAAATCAAAGGCGCATCCAATTGCGACGAACTCACTAAACTGCCCTCGCTTCGTCCTAACCCCAGAATCGTGATTGGCGGACCGGGCTGGTTGAACGAGGTGCCTCGCGGGGTCCACATGGCAAGTGACCTTTTGACCGCGGTCGCGCTGATCAGCGAAGTCTCGAGCGACTAACCTAGGGCTTTATCCTCTAGGAGGCCCCGTGGTTGAGCGAACGAGCAAGGTTGCATTCTTGGGCCTCACCTTTGATGACGTCCTGCTGTTGCCGGGAATCTCCGACGTCGTGCCAAGTGAGGTCAACACTTCCGCTTTTGTTACCAAAAGTATTTCAATCAAAATGCCATTGGTCTCCAGCGCCATGGATACTGTCACCGAATCCCGAATGGCGATCTCCATGGCCCGCCAAGGCGGTGTGGGCGTCCTTCACCGAAATCTGCCAATAGAGGCCCAAGCGGCACAGGTTGATCTCGTAAAGCGCAGTGAAGCCGGAATGGTCCACGACCCAATCACTTGCTTGCCCACTGACACTTTGGCTGACGTTGATCGACTCTGTGGACGTTATCGAATCAGTGGTGTTCCCGTTGTTGACTCCAACGGGATCTTGGTGGGAATCGTGACAAATCGAGATATGCGATTTGAAGAAAATATGTCGCGAGTGGTCAGCGAAGTAATGACACCTATGCCTCTGGTAACTGCACCGGTAGGTGTAGCACCGCTCGATGCCCTGAATTTGTTGGCGACAAAGAAAGTTGAAAAACTGCCGCTCGTTGACGGTGATGGAAAACTATGCGGATTGTTTACCGTTAAGGATTTTGTCAAGGCAGATAAATACCCACACGCCTCAAAAGATGCACTAGGTCGGCTCGTTGTGGGCGCAGCAATTGGAGTCGGTGATGAATCGTTCAAACGGGCAGAAGCCCTCGTCGCAGCAGGTGTTGACTTTCTCATAGTTGATACGGCTCACGGTCACTCGCGAGCGGTATTGGACATGGTTACTCGAATCAAAAAAGAATTCACAGTTGATGTAGTCGGGGGAAATATTGCCACCAGAGAAGGCGCCCAAGCCTTGATTGACGCTGGTGCTGACGGGGTAAAGGTCGGGGTTGGCCCAGGCTCTATCTGCACAACCAGAGTTGTTGCTGGTGTCGGAGTCCCTCAGATCACCGCGATCGAGGAGGCTGCCTCTGTCGCGCGGGCTGCTGGAATTCCGGTAATCGCCGATGGCGGGATTCAATACAGTGGTGATATTGCTAAAGCAATTGTTGCGGGTGCCAACACGGTGATGTTGGGTTCACTTCTGGCAGGTTGCGAGGAAGCACCGGGTGACGTGGTTTTTGTTAACGGCAAACAGTTCAAGTCTTATCGCGGAATGGGTTCCCTTGGCGCCATGCAAAGCCGCGGCGAAGCGCGTTCTTATTCAAAAGATCGTTACGCCCAAGACGACGTTTTAAGTGATGACAAACTTGTTCCTGAAGGAATTGAAGGTTTGGTCTCCTACCGGGGACCCCTTGGGGCAGTAGCACATCAGCTAGTTGGTGGACTCCGAGCCGCCATGGGTTACGCCGGTGCGCACAACATGGTTGAGCTGGGCGAGAAAGGCCGCCTGGTGCAAATCACGGCAGCCGGGTTACGCGAGAGTCACCCACACGACATTCAGATGACAATCGAAGCACCAAACTACTCGGGGCGGTAAGCATGGTTGAAGTTGTAATCGGTGGCACGAAGTCAGCCCGCCAAGGCTATTCATTTGATGAGGTTGCTATTGCTCCTCAGCGTCGCACCCGTGATGCATCCGAGGTGTCGACGAATTGGAACATCGACGCCTATAAATTTGAGACCCCACTTATTGCCGCACCAATGGATTCGGTGGTGTCACCGCAAAGTGCTGTCACAATCTCGCGCAATGGGGTTCTCGCCGTACTCAACCTTGAAGGCCTATGGGGACGCTATGAAGACCCAACACTTTATTTGCGTGAAATAGCAAACGTAAGTTCGGATCAAGCAACGTCACTTCTCCAGCGGTTGTATTCGGATAAACCGGTTGACCACGAATTAATCAAGAATCGGATTACCCAGCTAAAAGAAAGTGGAATCACGGTCTCGGTGGCCGTGTCACCGCAACGGACAGCAGAACTAGCGCCCATCGCTGCAAGTAGTGGTGCGGAAATTTTAGTGATTCGTGGAACAACAGTCTCTGCCGAACATGTGGCCGCAAGCGGTGAACCACTGAACCTCAAAAGTTTTATCCATGAACTGGATGTCCCGGTAATAGTTGGGGGTTGCGCGACAGCTCAGGCTGCCCTGCACCTGATGCGAACAGGTGCTGCCGGCGTTCTTGTTGGTTTTGGTGGCGGTTCCTCGCACACGACCGCGGAGGTCCTGGGTGTACGTGTACCCATGGCAACCGCGATCGCTGATGTTGCCTCAGCGCGCCGCGACTACCTCGATGAATCCGGTGGACGGTACGTACATGTGATCGCCGATGGGTCGATGGGTAACAGCGGAGACATTGTTAAAGCATTTGCATGTGGCGCTGACGCCGCCATGATTGGTTCTGTGCTCTCGCGCGGTACAGACTCACCCGGTGGGGGCACCCATTGGGGGTCAGAAGCTTGGCACCCAACCCTTCCTCGCGGGGAGCGTCATCAAATGAAGCAAGTGGGAACCTTGGATCAGATTCTCAATGGTCCCGCCACAACGGGTGATGGAACCATGAACCTCATGGGTGCATTGCGTAAAGCTATGGCCACAACGGGCTATAGCGACTTGAAAGAATTCCAGCGGATCGAAATGATCGTTTCCTAACAATGGCCGGGGTAATTGAAGAACTGCATTACTGGCCGCGGGTTGTAGCGCTGCCAACCAATACTTCGAAAGATCGGGTAGATATCCGTTCACCCTACGGTCAAGAGTTGTATTCACTCAATGTGTCAACCGAAGGTGATGTCACAACCGCTGTACAGGCAGCTCGAGCAGCGCAACAAATCTGGGCAACTCGTTCACTACGAGAACGCGCCAAGGTGATTTTGGCCTTTCATGACTTAGTCCTAGCCAGCAAAGGCGAGCTACTTGACCTAATTCAATGGGAGACAGGCAAACCCCGGCGTGATGCAAATGAAGAATTACTCGATGTAACGCTGAATGCACGTTATTACGCTCGACACCTTGGTGCGCTCAAAGATCGAAGGCACCCAGGGGCATTTCCCTTACTCATCAGTGCAATCGAGCGTCATGTTCCAGTAGGCGTGGTGGGCATAATTGCTCCGTGGAATTACCCGCTGACCCTCGCTGTCAGTGATGCAATTCCAGCCCTACTTGCCGGTAACGGAGTAGTCCTTAAACCCGACCCCCTCACAAGCGTCACAGCACTTTACGTGATTGATCTGCTCTACCAAGCCGGATTGCCACGTGAACTCTTCGGTGTGGTGATCGGTGACGGAGCGCAACTGGGAACGCCGTTGATCAACCAAGTGGATTTCTTGATGTTCACAGGTTCAACCAAAGTTGGTCGCATTGTTGCCGCTCAGTGTGGTGAGCGCTTGATTGGTTCCGCATTGGAACTTGGCGGAAAGAATGCAATGATTATTCGTGCAGACGCTGATATCGAAAAAGCAGCTGAGATTGCTACGCGCGCCTGCTTTGGAAATACGGGTCAACTCTGCATCAGCATTGAACGACTCTATGTCCACAGCAGTATTGAACAAGAATTCCTTGATGCCTTCATTCGAAGAACTCGGGCAATGACCTACCAAGGCTCGGTGGGTTGGGGTGGCTCTTACGGTCCACTGATTTCACCCGTTCATGCGGCGCGTGTCATGGCTTTTATCACTGATGCTCGTGAGAAAGGAGCCACAATTCACACCGGTGGTGAACTCAGCGGTAGTTCTACTATTGCACCAACAATTCTTACGGGTGTCGCAGAAAACATGAATGTGTGTCGCGAGGAAACTTTTGGCCCGGTCGTTTCAGTGAGTAGTTTTTCAAGTGAAGCCCAAGCGATTGAATTGGCTAACGACTCCGAATACGGACTTAATGCGAGCGTGATTTCCCGGGATAAGAAGCGCGCGTTGGCAATTGCCAAGCAACTTAAGGCAGGCACGGTCAACATCAACGAAGGCTATGCAACAGCCTGGTCAACCCTTGGATCACCCATGGGCGGATTTGGTGCATCAGGACTTGGTCGTAGGCACGGGTTGGCTGGGATTGTGCAGTACACCGAGTCACAAACAATAGCCACCCAAAATGCACTGGGCTTTGGCCCACCATTTGGCCTCAGCGACGAAACGTGGGGAAACCTTCTCACCACTTCACTTGGGCTCATGAAAAGAATCGGCTGGCGTTAGAAGTCTTGCGTCTGGGATGCAAGTGGCTTGCCCGGGTGATTATGGTTAGCCAATGAACTCGGCGCCAAAGACGTATTTGCGATCGTCTCTGATTGCCGCAATCTTGTTCTTCCTACCCACGGGAATAGTCGCAGTTTCGTGCGCTTTGACATCACGCGGTCGGCTCGAGAACGGTGACGAAAGTGGAGCTGCAAGAGCTGCTCTTTGGGCACGTAGATTCATGGTTCTGACATTCGTTGTTGGTGGGGCCATCTACCTGGTACTGGTCATCGCATTGCTTGCACTTGGCGCATTCAGTAGTTAACCGCCCCGCTACTACGCTTAGACAATGCCTGCGAACCCCTCTGGACCCGTGCTCGTTGTTGACTTCGGAGCCCAGTACGCACAATTGATCGCCCGACGGGTTCGCGAAGAAAACATCTATTCTGAAATTGTGGCCCACTTCATTACTCGCCAGGAAGTAGTTGAAAAATCTCCATCGGCGATTATTCTCAGCGGTGGACCATCCAGTGTTTATGCCCCGGGCGCTCCATCATTTGATTCGGAGATCTTTGATTTAGGGATTCCGATTTTCGGGATTTGTTACGGCTTTCAACTGATGGCTAAATCACTGGGCGGGGAAGTCGCGCGCACGGGTACCAGTGAATATGGGCGTACCGATCTCACAACAAAAACAGCAAAGATTTTTTCTGATATTCCTGAGTCAATTTCAGTCTGGATGAGTCACGGGGACGCGGTTAATTCGGTGCCAGCAAACTTTAATGTGTGCGCGGTCTCAGCGGGCGCCCCTGTTGCGGGCTTTGAAGACATTGAGCATTCGCGCGCAGGAGTGCAGTTCCACCCTGAAGTCATGCACTCACAGTTCGGCCAGAAAGTCCTTTCAAATTTCTTAATTCACGTGGCAAGGTGTGAACGAAACTGGACCATGTCCAATGTCATTGATGAACAGGTTGCCCGAATCTCTGCTCAGATCGGTAACTCGGAAGTGATTTGTGGGCTCTCTGGTGGAGTCGACTCGGCCGTTGCTGCGGCGCTAGTCCACAAAGCGGTTGGGGATCAACTCACCTGCGTGTTCGTGGACCACGGACTATTGCGCGCGGGTGAAGCAGAGCAGGTCGAGCGCGACTACGTTGCGGCAACCGGTATCAAGTTGATTGTCGTTGATGCAAAAAAAAGGTTCCTTGATGCACTCGCCGACGTCACCGAGCCGGAGACAAAGCGAAAAATAATTGGCCGTGAGTTCATTCGAGTCTTTGAAGACGCGGCAGCGCAGGTTGTTGAACAGGCTGGCAGTTCCGGTAGGAAAGTTGAATTCTTAGTACAGGGAACCCTTTACCCAGACGTGGTTGAATCCGGTGGCGGTTCAGGTACCGCCAACATAAAAAGCCACCACAATGTTGGTGGTTTACCAGAGGACCTCGAATTCACTTTGGTGGAGCCACTGCGCACATTGTTCAAAGACGAAGTCCGACAGGTGGGTTTAGACCTTGGGTTACCACCAGAAATTGTGTGGCGACACCCATTCCCCGGACCAGGATTAGCAATTCGCATTATTGGCGCTGTCAACGAAGAGCGCTTGGAGATTCTGCGCCGAGCAGATCTAATTGCCCGCGAGGAGCTCAGCGCAGCAGGTCTAGATCGTGATGTGTGGCAATTCCCCGTCGTGTTGTTGGCCGATGTCAGAAGTGTTGGGGTGCAAGGTGATGGCCGGACATACGGACACCCGATTGTGCTGCGACCAGTGTCAAGTGAAGACGCAATGACCGCGGATTGGTCTCGGTTGCCCTACGACCTGATCGCAAAGATTTCCAACCGGATCACCAATGAGGTTGCCGAGGTGAATCGAGTAACCCTCGACGTCACGAGCAAACCACCGGGAACCATTGAATGGGAATAATTAGGCCAATGACCGCCGAGAACGGCTAATGTTGCCTTATGGATTTCATTTATAACCTCGTTGTCATTCTGCATTTCATCGGCCTTGCCAGTTTGGTTGGCGGTTTCATTGTCCAGATGTCAAGCCCCGCAAAAGGCGTCAATGCCGCGATGTTCCACGGTGCGCTCACTCAACTCGTCACTGGTGTCATCTTGGTTGGCATGGCTGAGAGTGGCATGGTCGACGAAGAAGTAGACACCACGAAGATCGCTGTGAAACTCGTGATCGTGTTGGTCGTAACGGCATTGGCATTCATTGGCCGCAAGAAAACCCCGCCGCAGGTCGCATTGTGGGGAGCAATTGGCGCGCTGAGCATCGCTAATATCTTTATTGCCGTTCTCTGGAACTAAATAACTGAGCGTTTCACGCTGTATTAACTACCCGAAAACTTTCAGCGAGTGCATCGGGACCGAAGCCGGCTTGAATAGCGGTGGCGCTCATCCAGGTCCTGATACGTCCTTCAAGGTCTTCCACGTGTGCGGTTTGTGATTCGTGGGCCTGTAAGGCGGCCAACTTGTGCGGCAACATGTCGGTGACATCCTCATAGTGATTCACCTCTGGTGCGCCCATCACCCACACTTCACCAACACTCCAGGCATCAAGTCCTTCTTCGTCGAGTAAAACTGGATGGGCGAACGGATTGCGGGCATCGGGGTAGACCGAAAAAATTGCGGCTTCACCGGCAGCGAGATGATCGGGGTGGGCGGAATAAATCCGGTCCCAATTGCGTTCAGGGGACTGCATCACAACCCGCTGGGGTTTGACTTGGCGAATGACCCGACTGATATCCCGACGTAAGTCTTGACTCACCTGCAAAGCCCCGTCTGGGTAACCCAGGAAATGAATATCGGTGACACCCAGGGCTGCGCCGGCGGCCCGTTGCTCGGCCTGGCGGATCTTGGGAATCGCGCTTCGAGGGACGTCGCGGTCGGCCCCACCGGCGTCACCATTGGTGCAAATACAGTAACTGACCGCTATTCCGGCCTGGGTCCATTTACGAACCGTGCCCCCCGCGCCGAAATCGACGTCATCGGGGTGGGCGGTGATTACCAGAATGCGTTCGATTTCCATTAAATTCCCTCTATAAATCGTCTCATTTGGTGAAATTTCTGAATTACACGCATGTTCTTACTCGTGTGGATTAGTCACATGCGCCCCTTTCGTGTCAGAGTATGCATGTGCTTCCCCATAGTACAGGGCGTATCGCCCTGCCTTCCTTACGCGCGCTTCTGCGCGGTGGCTGCATTTTGCTATGCGCGAGTGCATTAATCCTGCAAGCTAGCCCGGCAACGGCCGATGGAAGCGGATGGCAATCAACTAACTGGACCGGCGTGCTGGCCGGTGCACCCGTTCCAGGTGTCGGTTTACCCGCGGCTCCGGTGCCAGCAGGCGCCCCGGTCGCGCTCCCTGCCGAGTACGACATCAAACCCGAGTACGAGGGACAATCCCAGTGTGACCCGGTTGCAAAACCAGGAACCCAGCGCCTCGCTGACCTGATAAAGGCAACCTATGGCCAAGATGAAGTTGTGTGGATCCCGCGCGACTGCGGAGAGGGAGGCCAAAGTGAGCACAAGGAAGGCCGTGCAATCGACTGGATGGTCAATGTGCGGGTTGCGGAAGATCGCGCCGAAGCTGAAACATTTCTGAATTGGCTGATGGGACCGGATCAATTCGGTGTCGAGTACGGCAATGCAATTCGACTCGGCGTGATGTACATCGGTTGGAACGACCGTATTTGGCGGGGCTACGACATTGGTAAGGGTTGGACTGAACTCAAAGGCTGTTTTGCAAAGCCGGACAAGGGATCGGATAACACTTGTCACCGCAACCACATCCACATTTCCCTGACTTGGGATGGTGCATCTGGTCGCAGTTCATTCTGGGACGGCACTCCTATGAACGCGCCTTATTGTGCGCGCGATAAATCTTCAACCGCTGGGGCTCCGGCTACCCGTGTTGGTGGAGTAGTCGCCGTTGGCCAAGTTCGAGTTGTAGACACTCGATCTGCCATCGGAGTGAAAGAACGTTGTCGATTGCAGCAGGATCGTTGGAATGGAGACAGTAAGCGAATTTTTGCAAAAGTTACCGGGGTCGGTGGGGTGCCCGCGGACGGTGTTGCTGCAGTCCTGATTCGCGTCTCGGTCTTGGGGGCAAATGCGCCCACGACTCTGCGTGCCTGGGCCCCGGGAGCAGGTTCCAGCGTTCCCGTGGTCAAAGCGCCGATAAACTCTGATGCGTCCGGGGATGCAATCATCCCGGTCGCATCCGATGGAACTATCGCAATTGCTACTACGGCCGGTGCCACAGATGTCACCGTAGACGTTTTAGGTTATTACCCCGCTGGCTCCGGAGTGGAAAACAAGGCTGAGGTTGTTAGCGATACCTTGATCGCGCCAATGACCGAGTTTGGACCGCTCTCTGCACCTGTCCCCGCGCCAGTTGCACCTACCGTTCCGGCCGTGCCAGCACCAGGCGCTGCTCCAGAAGAAGGTGAGTTCATCGGTATCGGAGCTGAACTCGGCTATGAATCAATAAGCCAAGGTGCAATACAGCCGGGTGAGACCCGCACCGTGACACTCGCAGGTTTACCGGTTGGTGCGACGAGTGCACTTGT
>CAMCYV010000007.1 GCA_945885645.1 Bifidobacterium breve
GGGGCTAAATCGATCACGCCCCCCTGCTCGCAGGTCACAGTCCCTCTACCCGAAACCACCACGAATACTTCCTCGACCTCGGTGTCGGTGGACTCTCCTACTGAGTGTTCCCACACGCCCACTTCGATGTCACCCTCGGTGTCCACTACGGCAACAGCACTTGTCACCCCTTCGGTAATTGCAAGTGTTGCCTTGAGGGGTCGATGCGTGAGCTCAATGGATTGGGAATCATAACTTCGAATCATGACGGCAGCCTATGCTCAAGGCTCGCGGGGTTAATTGGTACCTGTGACACGGCCCTGATCACGATCCATTCCCCTCCTGGCTCGAGTTTCACCTTGGCGAGCATGCAGCTCTTCATCTGTTGGGTAGCCGACTTGTTCGAGGACCAAGGGAAAAGCATCCATGGTTTGAATGTGGGAAAGCTTTTGTTCTTGGTCAAGTAAGTGTTGGGTCCAGGTCACTGGTTTACGGCCATCCCCGATGGGCAGCAGTGCGCCCACAATGGTGCGGACCATCGAGTAACAGAAAGCATCGGCCCGAATGGTCATCACAACATAATTGTTTGAGTTCCGATGCCATTCAAGTTTTTGAAGTTCTCTGATTGTGGTGGCTTTGGGTTTTTCTTTACAGAAAGCAAAAAAGTCATGGATACCGATAAGGCATTGGCTGGCTTCATTGAGTCGGTCAACGTCAAGTGGAACCGGCCACTGCAGGACTTCATGACGGTGAAGTGGTTGCGGACCAGTGGGGTCATCACACACCGTGTAGCTGTATTCACGCCACAAGGCAGAGAACCGTGCATCAAAACCATAGGGCGCTTCTTCGATTCGTAGAATTCGAATGTCACCGGGCAAAGCCTTGTTGATTCGCTCAGCGGTGAGTTTTTCTAGCTCAGGATGATCACGGGGCAGGTCAAAATGAAAGACCTGATTACGTGCATGCACACCCGCATCCGTGCGACCGGCCACAATGGTCGGTAATTCAAGTTCATGAATAAGTGCGCCAATAATATTTTCCACTTCACCCTGAACCGAGCGAGCTTCCATCTGTGAGGCCCATCCGTGAAAACCCGAGCCGTCATAGGAAAGAAAGACGCGCAGACGGATCAGCCCGTCCCCGGGGAGTCCGGGAACGGGCTGATCAATATCGTGTTGCGAGCTCAGGAATTACTCCTTGGCCTTAGCTTCGTCGCTTGCAGCGGCCTCTTCTTCGCCTAACTCATTGACCGGCTCGGTGCTTTCCTCTACGAGGACTTCTTCCGTATCCGCCTTGATCTCTTCAGCGACTTCGGCTGCTTCACTCTGAACGGGTGCTACTGCTGCTGCACTTTCCTTGGCAGCACGCTTGGTGGCTCCGGTTGCTTCTGCAACTACCTGCTCAGCCATTGGCTCGACCAGTTCAATGATTGCCATGGGAGCGTTGTCGCCCTTGCGGTTACCGATCTTGATGATTCTGGTGTAGCCACCTGGGCGACCCGCGTAGCTTGGGCCGATCTCGGTGAACAGTGTGTGCACGACACCCTTGTCCTTGACCACGGTGAGAACCCGGCGACGTGCAGCGATATCTCCACGCTTTGCGAAGGTCACCAAACGCTCTGCGACTGGTCGCAGCCGCTTTGCCTTGGCATGGGTTGTCGTGATGCGGCCGTGCTCAAAGAGAGCGGTCGCGAGGTTGCCCAGCATGTGCTTCTCGTGTGAGGCTCCCCCACCGAGGCGGGCTCCCTTAGCTGGCGATGGCATCTTGTCTCCTTATTAATCTTGGTCGGTCCGAATGTGCAGCAGGCTCTTAGAGCCGCTCGTCCTCGGGGTAGGCATCTTCGGTGAAAGTGGCGACAACTTCTTCAACTTCTTCGGGGTCGACATCCATATCAACATCGGTGTCATCGAAGTAAACAGCCGTGCTGGGGTCAAACCCGGGAGGGCTGTCTTTGAGTGCAAGGCCTAGACCGTGCAGCTTTACCTTGATTTCATCAATTGATTTAGCGCCAAAGTTGCGGATATCAAGCAGATCAGCCTCACTGCGGGTGATTAATTCACCAACAGTATGAATGCCTTCACGCTTGAGGCAGTTGTATGAACGCACGGTCATGTCGAGCTGCTCAATTGGTGTTGAGAGTTGCTCGGCAACGAATGCGTCCGTTGGGCTTGGGCCAATGTCAATACCTTCGGCATCAACATTCATTTCCCGAGCCAGACCAAAGAGTTCAACCAAAGTTGAACCTGCCGAGGCAACCGCATCGCGTGGAAGCATGCATGTCTTGGTCTCAACGTCAAGAATCAACTTGTCGAAGTCGGTGCGCTGCTCAACACGAGTAGCCTCAACTTTGTAGCTGACCTTGAGCACTGGTGAGTAGATCGAGTCCACCGGGATACGGCCAATCTCCTGCTCTGGGTGCTTGTTCATGGTTGACGGAACATAGCCGCGACCGCGCTCAACAACGAGTTCGATCTCAAGCTTGCCCTTGTCATTGAGAGTTGCAATGTGAAGCTCTGGGTTATGAACCTCAACACCTGCTGGTGGCTGGATGTCAGCTGCGGTCACACTGCCTGAACCTTGCTTGCGCAGGTACATAACGACTGGTTCATCAATATCACTGGAGACAACAAGTCCCTTGAGGTTCAAAATAATCTCAGTGACATCTTCTTTGATTCCATCAATCGTGCTGAACTCGTGCAGAACTCCATCAATGCGGATGCTGGTAACGGATGCACCCGGGATCGACGAGAGCAATGTGCGACGAAGTGAGTTACCGAGTGTGTAACCAAAACCTGGCTCTAGGGGTTCCAACACGAAACGTGAACGGAACTCGCTGATGGGTTCTTCGGTGAGAATTGGACGTTGACTAATGAGCACTTTTTGTTTCCTTCCAGCGATACCCTCTATTTGATATCGCGTTTCTCAGCTCGATTCGAATGAATCGAGATTGGTTACTACTTGGAGTAAAGCTCAACAATGAGTTGTTCGTTGACCTGAGTATCGATCGCCGCACGGGCTGGGATCGAGTGAACGAGGATGCGCATTTTCGATGGCACAACTTCGAGCCAAGCTGGGACGGTCTTTTCACCGATCTCAGCGTGAGCCACAATAAACGGAGTCATCTGCAATGAACTTGGACGAACATCGATCACGTCACTCGGGGAAACCCGAAATGATGGGATGTCGACCTTGTGACCATTGACCAAAATGTGACCGTGGTTGACCAACTGGCGAGCCATGTCGCGACTCTTGGCGAAACCTGCACGGTAAACCACGTTGTCCAAACGGCTCTCAAGGATCTTCAGCAGGTTCTCGCCGGTCTTGCCAGGTTGACGCTGAGCTTCCTTGTAGTAGTTAGAGAACTGCTTCTCCAAAACACCGTACATACGGGTTGCCTTCTGCTTCTCGCGAAGCTGCAACAAGTACTCGCTCTCCTTTGACCGACCGCGACCATGCTGGCCGGGTGGGTAGGGGCGCTTCTCGAATGGACATTTTGGTGACTCACACTTTGAGCCTTTGAGGAACAACTTCATTTTCTCGCGGCGGCACCGCTTGCAATCTGCGTCCGTATAACGCGCCATGATTATCTCCTATTTTCTAAGTGTTGTTAAAGGTCCGCGAATTAAACGCGTCGACGCTTCTTTGGACGGGTTCCGTTAAATGGCACTGGCGTTACGTCGGCGATAGAGCCAACTTCAAGCCCGGTTGCTTGCAGTGAACGAATTGCGGTCTCGCGACCTGAACCCGGTCCCTTGACGAATACGTCAACCTTGCGCATGCCGTGTTCCATTGCGCGACGAGCAGCAGATTCAGCTGCTAACTGTGCGGCGAATGGCGTGGACTTGCGGCTACCTTTGAATCCCACCTGGCCAGCAGACGACCAGGCAATAACCGCACCTGTGGGGTCGGTGATGGAAACGATGGTGTTGTTGAACGTGCTCTTGATATGAGCGTGGCCATGGGCCACGTTCTTCTTTTCCTTGCGACGCACTTTCTTTGCGCCTGGACCTTTGGGGGCCATGTGTGATTCCTATTCTTTAGAGGTTTGGGATTCGCAATGAGTTGCGAGATCGTTCGCTTAGACCTTCTTTTTACCGGCAACTGTCTTACGTGGACCCTTACGCGTACGCGCATTCGTGTGGGTACGTTGCCCGTGGACGGGAAGACCCTTGCGGTGACGAATTCCCTGATAGCAACCAATTTCAACCTTGCGGCGAATATCAGCTGCAACCTCGCGGCGCAGGTCACCTTCTACTTTGAGATTTGCTTCGATCCAGTCGCGCAATGCGAGTGTTTGATCGTCGGTGAGATCCTTTGATTTCATTTCAGGATCGATACCGGTCGCTGCGAGGGCTTTAGCAGCCTGCGAACGGCCAACACCGTATACGTAGGTAAGTGCGATTGCCATGCGCTTTTCGCGGGGCAAATCGACACCGATAAGTCGTGCCATGGGCGTACTCTCTTTTCAGTAATTCACGGGGTCGTGTGGTGGGAGGACCATTCCAGCCCGCCAAGGCTGGTCTTCGGCCCCGTGGCCGAAGGTGTCGTCCGTATCTGTTGATACGGGGTCGGGTTCTCCCTGTACTTGGTGGCCGGGTTTTCTCTCCCGGTTACACCCCAGTGCTTAAAGCTGTAAAGCTTCGTGCGTGCTTAGCCCTGGCGTTGCTTGTGACGAACATTTTCGCAAATAACCATGACGCGACCGTGGCGACGGATGACCTTGCACTTGTCGCAGATCTTTTTGACGCTGGGTTGCACCTTCATGGTTACTCTTCCTCGAGTTTCTCGTAAAAACGGTTGTTACTTGTAGCGGTAAACAATGCGGCCACGAGTGAGGTCATAGGGCGACAGCTCAACCACAACACGGTCATCGGGAAGAATCCTGATGTAGTGCATCCGCATTTTGCCACTGATGTGGGCGAGCACTTTGTGCCCGTTATCTAGCTCAACCCGAAACATTGCATTAGGCAAAGATTCAGTGATCAAACCCTCAAGTTCGATCGCACCCTCTTTTTTTGCCATGTACTCCGCTTCCCTATGATTTCAGCCAGAAATGTTCACCACTTCAGCCGTCAGAGTCTACGCAGGACCCTTCCCTACCATGAAGTTGGGGTCCCTTCCCCTAGGGATCTATGTCTTTAGGACATCCCTAGTGTCCGATATGAGCTTTTTGTCTTAAATAGCCCCAGATGGAATAACTAGGTAATTGATTCCCCCTTCCAGGTCACCCGCCCTGAATTCGTCATCAATGTGCCTGTGCCAAACCGGCTAATACTTGGTGTCAGGTGCCTGTGCGAAAACAACCTTTGATATCGGAACTACCCTTGCGGTGAAAGCGGTCATGATGGAAAGTCAGATTGCTAGAAGAAGTTTGAGTCAGAAATCACATCCGTCAACAACAAAAACGACGCACCTGATAACCACTCAAAATTGACATGGGACATGTCCTGCGCCAGAGTCAGTTCATGAGCGATTTGGCCATCCTTGGTCCATTTATTCCATCCCCAGATCGCCGCGATCCCATCGCCACAATCATTGCCCAAGGTGAGCTGCGAGTTCCCGCGCTCCTGCCAATTCGATACTCGCGCATGGCACAAAGCGCATTCGCTTTCTATCGCGGTACCGCCGCCCTGATGGCAAATGACGTAGGCTCAAAGCCTAATTCCGGCGTGATCGTTCAACTCTGTGGTGATGCGCACTTGGGTAACTTCGGAATTTTTGCAACCGCTGATCGAAGAACAATTTTTGATGTCAACGATTTTGATGAAACTTTCCCTGGGCCATTCGAATGGGATGTGCAGCGCATGGTTACCAGCTTTGCTATAGCGAGCGCTGATAGATCAGAAGAATGCCAGGAAGCCGTCATCCGCGCTGGAGCCGAGGCCTACCGAATTGCAATGGCTGCATTTGCAACATCAAGATTCGTTGACACTTGGTACTACCGCGTCGATGCGCAAAGTTTAAAGGCTGTTACAAAAAGTGGCGCGCTCTCTGAAAGCGGCATGGCCAAGATGAACAAGGGCTTTAACGCGGCTGAAAAACGTGACCAGTGGTCAGCCATTACTAAGTTAACCGTTGAAGTAGACGGGCAACGTCAGTTTGTTAATGAGCCCCCACTTGTTGTTCGACTTTCCCTTGCAGAAGGCGTCAAGGAGGCTATCGATAATGCATTTCAACGATACAAGGAGACACTTTTATGCGATCGCCGCATCCTGCTCGATCGATATCACATAGTTGACTTCGGTCACAAGGTTGTTGGGGTCGGCAGCATTGGCCTGCTCGCTTACATTGTTCTCCTGCAAGGACGCGATGCTGATGACCTGCTCGTGCTCCAAGTAAAGCAAGCTGTCGAGAGTGTGCTTGAACCATGGGTTCCCAATGTAGTCTCGACAAGCCACAGCAAGCGCGTGACGGACGGCCAGCGCAATATTCAGGCCGCAACGGACGCTTTCTTGGGTTGGATTGACGGAGAAGGCGGAAAGAGCTATTACATTCGCCAATTGCGTGACAAGAAATGGTCACCTGATGTTGATTCATTTAGCGATGAAGAGCTTCTCGACTACGCCCAAATTTGTGGAGGGGCCTTGGCAAGGGCACATGCACGATCAGGTGACGCCGAAGCCATTTCTGCGTTTATCGGACCCGACTCGTCATTTGATACAGCAATACGCAATTTCGCATTGAGCTACGCACAACAATCCAAAGCTGACTACATAGCATTCCTTGAAGCAATAGCCGTGGGTAGCATTTCAGTGCATACACCTGATTCCATGTTTACCGAGATTTCCCTGCGCCAAGACGGTGCTTTCAACCTGATTTAGTACATGGATCTAGTTATTAGTGTTGATCGTGAGGATTTGGGGCCCCGATTCGGTGATAGCAACCGTGTGTTCCCAGTGTGATGCCCAGTTGCCATCCGTTGTGACAACGGTCCAATCGTCAGCCAGAGTGATCACTTCGGGAGACCCGATTGTGACCATGGGTTCAAGGGCTAGCACCATGCCAACTTGTAATTCCAAGCCCTGACCCGCGTGACCGTAGTTGGGCACAGGGGGGTACATATGCATCTCGGTTCCGATTCCATGCCCAACGTAATCTTCAACGATTCCATAATTTCCCGCACCGCGAATTACTGCTTGAATTGCCGAGCCAATGTCACCCATGCGATTCCCTGCAACTGCCGCTTCAATTCCAGCCGCAAGGGATGCTCGGGTGACGTCGGAGAGTTTTTGTATTGATGGTTGCGGATTAGTCGATGCAATCACGCTGATTGCGGCATCGCCATGCCAGCCTTCCACAATGGCACCGCAGTCAATTGAAACTAGATCTCCTTCGTTGACAACTCGATCACTGGGAATTCCATGCACAACTTCCTCATTGATCGAGGTACAGATCACTGCGGGGTATCCGTAATAGCCAAGGAATGAAGGTGTCGCCCCCGCACCGTATATGCACTCTCGGGCAATTGCATCGAGCTCCTTGGTTGTAATACCTGGAGTGACACTGACACTGAGGGTTTGCAATGTATCGGCTACTACTTTGCCGGCAATACGCATTAATTCAATTTGCTGCGGGGACTTGATTTGTACTCGGTCTTTTTTGCGAAATCCCATGTGTTTGCTTAAGCGTTGACCGCAAGCAGAATCGCAGCTGTTACATCTTCTATCTCGCCAAGACCGTCGACTTGCTCCAGCAGGTTGCGGCTTTTGTACACCTCGATGAGCGGTGCGGTTTGTTCAGCGTAAACCTCAAGTCGGTGACGCAATACTTCTTCGGTGTCATCAGTACGACCCTGCTCGGCTGAACGTCGCACAAGGCGAGCAACAACCACGTCAACATCAACAGTTAGTTCAATTACGCAATCGATCTTGATTCCAGCAGATCTCAACATTGCATCAAGTTCGGAAACTTGCTCAACAGTTCGGGGATAGCCATCAAGGATAAATCCTGACTGGGCATCGTCGTAGGTCAGTCTGTCCCGCACCATCGCGTTGGTCACACCGTCGGGCACGTACTCCCCGGCATCCATATATGACTGCGCTTCCTTGCCCAGTGGGGTGCCTTCACTGACATTGGCCCGGAAGATGTCTCCGGTAGAAATATGAGGAATGCCCAGCCGCTTGGACAGCAGTGATGCTTGGGTGCCTTTACCTGCCCCCGGTGGACCCATGAAAACGATGCGCATGCGACGAAAGCCTATCGGAGTAGAAACAATCTGGCGAACTTGCTGACTTATTTGAGGAAACCTTCGTAATTGCGCTGCTGCAATTGGGCTTGAATCTGCTTGACCGTGTCCAAGCCAACGCCAACCATGATGAGGATCGATGTGCCGCCGAATATGAACTGGGTCGATACTCCGAGGAAGTCGAAGGCGAATACCGGCAAAATCGCAATCAAACCAAGGTACAACGAGCCCGGTGCAGTCAGACGGGTCAATACGTAGTCAAGGTATTCAGCGGTTGGGCGTCCGGCCCGGATTCCAGGAATAAAGCCGCCATACCGTTTCATATTGTCAGCGACCTCGGTCGGATTGAACGTGATCGAGACATAGAAATAACAGAAAAATACAATCAACACAAAGTAGGTTCCCAGATAAACATTTCCACTACCGGTTCCAAAACTCTGCTGCAACCATTGCGCCCAGCCGGCCTGGCTGCCCGTCAGCTGGACAAACAGTGTTGGCAGGAAGAGCAGCGACGAAGCGAAGATGACTGGGATAACACCTGCCATGTTGACCTTCAGCGGTATGTAGGTGGACGTACCGCCATACATTCGCCGCCCAACCATTCGCTTTGCGTATTGAACAGGGATTCTGCGTTGCGCTTGCTCAACGAAGACTACAAAAGTAATGACAACCAAGCCGACCAGCAGCGTGATGGCGAATGTGAAGACTCCACGGCTACCTAGAATATTGGCGAACTGTGCGGGAATCACCGCGATGATTGAAGTGAAAATCAAGACGGACATTCCGTTGCCGACGCCTCGCTCAGTGATGAGCTCGCCAAACCACATAACGATCGCGGTTCCAGCCGTCATAACTGTGATCATGACGATCATTACCCAGATGGCCTGATTGGGGATGATCTCCTCATTACAGCCTTGGAACAGCGCACCAGGTGATCGAGCAAGTGAAAGAATTGCTGTGGACTGCAGAATTGCCAAGCCAATTGTCACGAACCGCGTGTATTGGGTGATTTTAGCTTGTCCTGCATTCCCGTCAGCCTTGAGAGTTTCCAAGCGGGGAATCACAACGGTGAGCAGTTGCAAAATAATGCTAGCCGTGATGTAGGGCATGATTCCCAAAGCAAAGACTGAAAGTTGAAGTAGTGCGCCACCGCTGAAGAGGTTGATCAGGGCATAAACAGAGTTATCTTGCACAACATCGATACACCGTTGGATTGCTGAGTAGTCAACACCTGGGGTAGGCAGAACGGAACCCAAACGGTAAATCGCTAGCAAGCCAAGGGTAAACAAGATCTTCTTGCGAAGATCCGGTGTACGCAGGGCATCCCTAAACGCACTGATGTGCACTTGACCTCCTGCTTAAAGTTGAGTGCTTAGATTTCGGTTACTGACCCACCCGCAGCCACGATCTTGTCACGAGCTGAACCTGAGAACTTATCCGCGGTCAAATTCACCTTGACCGAAATATCTCCCAAGCCCAATACCTTGACGAGTTCGCCCTTGCGGACAGCGCCCGCTGCTACGAGATCAGCGACGCCGATGGTGCCGCCTTTGGGAAATAATTTCTCAATGGCCGAGACGTTAACAACCTGATAAACCTTGGTGCTTGGGCTCGTGAAGCCCTTGAGCTTCGGCAGACGCATGTGAAGGGGCATTTGGCCGCCCTCAAAGCCAGCCTTTACCTGGTAACGAGCCTTGGTTCCCTTGGTACCACGGCCTGAGGTCTTACCTTTTGATGCTTCACCGCGACCTTTACGGGTTTTGGCCGTCTTGGCACCGGGCGCCGGACGTAGGTGATGAACTTTAAGTGTCATAGTTACTTGACCTCCTCAACAACCACCAGATGCGCAACGGTACTCACCATTCCACGAAATTCTGGCCGGTCTTCCTTTACGACGGTGTCACCAATTCGCTTGAGCCCAAGTGAACGCAGCGTGTTGCGCTGATTACTCGTGCCGCCAATCTCTGACTTGATCTGAGTGACTTTGAATTCAGCCATCATGCACCTGCCCCAGCCGCACGCGCCCGCAAAAGTGCTGCAGGTGCTACGTCTTCGAGGGGAAGTCCACGGCGAGCGGCCACAGCTTCTGGGGATTCAAGTCCCTTAAGCGCAGCAACTGTTGCGTGAACAATATTGATGGCATTGTCAGATCCAAGTGACTTACTAAGTACATCACGGATCCCAGCACATTCCAATACGGCGCGGACGGGGCCACCGGCAATAACACCGGTGCCTGGTGCAGCTGGACGCAGCATGACAACGCCTGCAGCCGCTTCGCCCTTGATTGGGTGTGGAATTGTTCCTTGGATTCGGGGGACCTTAAAGAAGCTACGCTTAGCCTCTTCGACGCCCTTTGCAATCGCTGCTGGAACTTCCTTCGCCTTGCCATAGCCGACACCAACGTTTCCGTCACCGTCACCAACGACCACGAGTGCCGTGAAACTAAAGCGACGACCGCCCTTGACGACCTTGGAAACTCGGTTGATCGCAACTACGCGCTCAAGCAGGTTCGACTTCTCCTCGCGTGGGCCGCGATCTTTGCGATCCCGACGCTCGCCTCCGCCACTAGTGCGGCGCGACGTATCAGACATTGTTACCTCTTCCCGATGTAAACATTAGAACTTGAGCCCGCCTTCGCGAGCGCCCTCAGCGAGGGCAGCGACGCGACCGTGGTACTTGTGGCCACCACGGTCAAAAACGACCGTGTCGATTCCAGCTTTTTGTGCACGTGCAGCAAGTTCGTTTCCAACCTTGCGAGCCTTTGCGGTCTTGTCACTGTCAGTGCTACGCAGATCGCTCTCCATAGTTGAAGCAGAGGCCAAGGTCACACCTTGAACGTCGTCCACCAACTGTGCGAATACATGACGTGCCGAACGGTTCACGACCAAACGTGGACGCTGCACGGTACCGGATACCTTCTTGCGAACACGAAGGTGACGACGCTTGCGGCCAACGGCACTTTTACTGCCTGAGCCGAGCTTTGGGGCGAAGGAACTCATTACTTACCAGCCTTTCCAGCCTTGCGACGGACAACTTCGCCTTCATAGCGAACGCCCTTACCTTTATAGGGTTCCGGTTTGCGGATCTTGCGAATGTTCGCAGCGACCTCACCAACCTGCTGCTTATTAATTCCAATTACCTTGAACTTAACGGGCGTCTCAACCGCGAAACTGATTCCTTCGGGGGCTGAAACGATAACGGGATGGCTGAATCCAAGTGCGAACTCCAAGTTGCTGCCGTTGGCTGCAACTCGGTAACCGGTACCTACAATTTCCAGGGTTTTTTCATAGCCTGTGGTTACGCCGGTGATCATGTTTGCGATCAAGGTGCGGCTCAAACCGTGCAGTGAGCGTGAAGCACGCTCATCATCGGGCCTGGTTACAAGAATCTCGTTGCCCTCTTGCTTGATTTCAATGGGGCTCGAAATCGTGATTGACAGGGAACCCTTGGGTCCAACAACCGCGATGTCTTGACCACTAATCGTGACCGTAACTCCAGCTGGCACCGGAACTGGTGCGCGTCCAATACGTGACATGGCTCCTCCTACCAAACGTAGGCGAGGACTTCCCCACCTACGCCTTTCTTTGCGGCCTGTCGGTCAGTGAGCAACCCGGTCGAAGTGGACAGAATGGCAATGCCGAGCCCACCGAGAACCTTAGGCAGATTAGTGCTCTTTGCGTAGACCCGAAGCCCAGGTTTGGAAACGCGGCGTAGTCCGGCGATCGAACGCTCACGCGAAGGTCCATATTTGAGGTTTAGGGTCAGGGTCATACCGACTTCTGCGTCTGCGACGTCGAAGCTGGCTATGTAACCCTGTTCTTTCAAAATCTCCGCGATATGTGACTTGATCTTGGAGTGTGGCATCGACACAGTTTCGTGGTACGCCGAGTTTGCATTGCGCAGACGAGCAAGCATGTCTGCTATCGGGTCTGTCATTGTCATGGCCGCTTGGCCTTCCTCGCTGTGGTTTCTCCGGCAGTTACCGTAGACCTGCAGCGTCGTTGATTACCAGGAACTTTTAGTTACTCCAGGGAGTTCGCCGGCATGTGCCATCTCACGAACACAGATGCGGCACAAACCGAACTTACGGTAGACCGCATGTGGACGTCCACACCGGTTGCAGCGGGTATAACCCCGAACCTTGAATTTAGGTGTCTTTTGCTGCTTTTGAACCAGAGCTTTCTTTGCCATGTGCTCAGGCCTCCTTAAATGGGAATCCGAGAAGCCGGAGCAATGCTCGACCTTCGTCATTGTTCTTGGCAGTGGTTACCACCGTGATGTCCATTCCGCGTGTGCGGTCGATCTTGTCTTGGTCAATTTCGTGGAACATGGACTGTTCGGTCAGACCGAATGTATAGTTTCCGTGACCGTCGAACTGCTTTGCTGAGAGGCCGCGGAAGTCACGAATACGTGGCAATGCGGTGCTGAGCAGACGGTCAAGGAATTCCCACATGCGATCGCCACGAAGAGTGACATGAGCACCGATCGGTTGACCCTCACGCAGTTTGAACTGAGCGATGGACAAACGAGCCTTGGTCACCTGTGGCTTTTGGCCCGTGATGTCAGTCAGGTCGCGAACAGCACCTTCAATCAACTTTGAGTCGCGGGCTGCCTCGCCTACACCCATGTTGACAACAATCTTGGTGAGGCCAGGGACCTGCATGATGTTCTTGAAATTGAATTCCTTTTGAAGCTCAGGAATAATCTCTTCGCGGTAACGAGCCTTCAAACGAGGCATGGTTGCGGTAGTCATGGTTACTTATCCGTCCTAGATCTCTTTGCCGGTGCGGCGCGAAATACGCACGCTGCGCTCTGCTTCGTAGGTCGAACCGTCGGCGCGACGCTTCTCAACTTTTTCGCGGGTGAAACCAACGCGAGTTGCCTTACCGTCTTCCGGATCAACCAGCATGACGTTAGAGATGTGAATGGGTGCCTCGGTGGTGATGATTCCGCCACTCTTGGCGCCACGCGCATCTTGGCCAACCTTGGTGTGTTTTTTGATCCGGTTGACACCTTCAACGATCAATTTATCGGCTTCGGGGTAGACGTCAATGACTTTGCCCTGAACTCCGCGATCTTTGCCCGTGATTACCAGGACAGTGTCACCTTTGCGAATTCTTAACTTCGACATTACAACACCTCCGGTGCGAGCGAGATTATCTTCATGAACTTCTTCTCACGCAGTTCGCGACCAACCGGTCCGAAGATGCGGGTTCCGCGCGGTTCGCCATCAGCTTTAAGGATCACTGCTGCGTTCTCGTCGAAACGGATGTAGGAGCCATCGGGGCGGCGGCGCTCTTTCTTGGTGCGCACGATCACTGCCTTGACAACTTCACCCTTTTTCACGCCACCGCCAGGAATAGCATCCTTGACGGTAGCGACGATGATGTCGCCGATGCCTGCGTACCGGCGGCCTGAACCACCGAGTACGCGAATGCACAAGATTTCCTTGGCACCCGTGTTGTCCGCAACGCGTAGTCGCGACTCTTGCTGAATCACTTCATTCTCCTGATCGTCTGCTGGTCCTCAACACTTATTGTGCTGAGCCTTGCGGAACTGCTTACTTGGCCTTCTCAAGGATCTCAACCACACGCCAGCGCTTAGTAGCTGAGAGTGGACGAGTTTCCATGATAAGAACGCGGTCGCCGATACCGGCGTTGTTTGCTTCGTCGTGCGCTTTGAGCTTGCTCGTGCGGCGCACAACCTTGCTGTACAACGGGTGCATATAGCGATCTTCGACTGCCACAACTACCGTCTTTTGCATTTTGTCGCTCACGACAAGTCCCTCACGGGTCTTGCGGTCGCCACGCTTATTTTGTGTCCCAGCGCTCATGCGGCACCTTCCTCACCCTCAACGGGCGTGATGCCCAATTCACGTTCGCGCAGGATCGTGTAGATCCGAGCGATGTCTTTGCGCACTGCACGCAATCGTCCATGGTTCTCCAACTGCCCGGTTGCACCCTGGAATCGCAAGTTGAAAAGCTCTTCTTTGGAGTCACGCAGTTTTTGGACAAGTTCCGCATCGTCGAGATTGCGAAGTTCACCTGTTGCTGTGCCAGCGGCCATTACTCTTCACCTGTTTCATCGCGCCGAATAATCCGGCACTTCATTGGTAGTTTGTGCATTGCGCGAGTTAAAGCCTCGTGCGCAACCTTTTCGTCCGGGTAGGACAATTCGAACATCACGCGACCTGGCTTGACGTTAGCCACCCACCATTCAGGTGAACCTTTACCGGAACCCATGCGGGTCTCAGCAGGCTTCTTCGTCAACGGACGGTCTGGGTAAATGTTTATCCAGACCTTGCCACCACGTCGAATATGACGAGTGATTGCAATACGGGAAGCCTCAATTTGACGGTTAGTCACGTAGGCGGGCTCAAGAGCCTGCAGTCCGTAGGTGCCAAAAGTTACTTTGGTTCCGCCCTTTGCCACACCACGACGAGTTGGGTGGTGCTGCTTGCGGTGCTTGACGCGACGGGGAATTAACATGATTAACCCTCCGCGGTTTCTGCAGCAACGTTGGCATCAACGACTACTTCAGCAGCAACTTCAACAGCCGCTTCGGTTTCGCTGCCATCTTCGCGGCGTGGTCGATCAGTTGGAGCCTTACGAGTTGCGCCCATACGTGCAGTCGCTGCAGCAGCCTCACGCTCTGCTCGGGTTGGCAATGCTTCACCCTTGTAGATCCACACCTTGACACCGATGCGTCCGAAAGTGGTGCGTGATTCGTAGAAGCCGTAATCGATGTCGGCACGCAATGTGTGCAATGGCACCCGGCCTTCACGATAAAACTCTGTACGAGACATTTCAGCTCCACCAAGGCGACCACTGACCTGAACCCGAATGCCCTTAGCGCCGGCCTTCATCGCACTCTGCATTCCCTTACGCATTGCGCGACGGAATGAAACCCGGCTCGAAAGTTGTTCGGCGATACCCTGGGCAACGAGCTGTGATTCCATTTCGGGATTCTTGACCTCAAGAATGTTGAGCTGAACCTGCTTGCCAGTGAGGTTTTCTAGGTCTCCACGCAAACGGTCAGCCTCTGCTCCACGTCGCCCAATCACGATTCCCGGACGCGCGGTGTGAATATCAACCCGGACACGATCCCGAGTGCGCTCAATTTCCACCTTTGCGATACCGGCCCGCTCCATGCCTGTTCCCAGCACCTTGCGAATTGCTACGTCTTCTTTTACGTAGTCGCTGTAACGCTGACCTTTTTTTGAACTATCAGCGAACCACCGGGAGGTGAAGTCCGTCGTGATACCTAGGCGGAAGCCATGTGGATTAACTTTTTGACCCATGGTCTAGCCCTCCTTCTTGGTAGTTTTTGGGGCTGAAGATTTCTTGGCTGCTGCCTTCTTGGCAGGAGCAGCTTTCTTTGCCGGAGCAGCTTTCTTTGCCGGAGCGGCCTTCTTTGCAACAGTTTTCTCGGCTACTGGCGGCTTTGTTGCCTTGGTTGGGCGAGCGACCTTTGGCATTGCAATTCCATCGGAGACAATCACGGTGATGTGTGAGCTGCGCTTGCGGATTTTGTATGCCCGGCCTTGTGCGCGGGGACGGATGCGCTTCATCGTGGGGCCTTCATCAACGAAGGCTTCACTGACGGTGAGGTCCTTGGTGTCCATGCCATGATTGTTGGCCGCATTGGCTACCGCGCTAGCGAGCACTTTGCCCACTGGTTCGCTAGCCGCCTGCGGAGCGAACCGCAGCACTGCCTGGGCATCGTCGGCATTCATCCCACGAATGAGATCAACAACCCGACGTGCCTTCATGGGCGTTACGCGGACGTACCGCGCTTGGGCCCTGGCTTCCATCGCTTTCCCCTTGCTTCTCGTTATTTCTTAATTAGTAAATCCGTGTGTCGAGCTCTGTTGCGTGCGAATCGATCAACCGACTAGCGACGCTTTGCCTTGCGGTCATCCTTGACGTGGCCCTTGAAGGTACGAGTTGGTGCAAACTCGCCGAGTTTGTGACCAACCATGCTCTCCGAGATAAACACAGGCACGTGCTTGCGACCGTCGTGTACCGCGATGGTGTGTCCGAGCATTGCTGGGATCACCATTGAGCGACGTGACCAGGTCTTGATCACATTCTTGGAGTTCGCCGCATTTTGAGCATCTACCTTCTTCAGGAGATGACCGTCAATGAACGGACCCTTTTTCAGACTGCGTGGCATCTTTTACCGCTTTCCTTAACGCTTCTTGCCGGACTTGCGACGACGAACGATGAACTGATCGCTGGCCTTGTTCTTCTTACGGGTGCGACCTTCTGGCTTACCACCTGGGTTGACGGGGTGACGACCACCGGAAGTCTTGCCCTCACCACCACCATGTGGGTGATCGACGGGGTTCATGGCTACACCGCGGACTGTTGGGCGCTTTCCCTTCCAACGCATACGGCCTGCTTTACCCCAGTTGATGTTAGACTGTTCGGCATTACCCACTTCACCGATGGTCGCGCGAGCGCGGACATCGACGTTGCGGATTTCACCCGATGGCATCCGGAGCTGAGCAAACGGACCATCTTTGGCAACGAGCTGAACACTGGCGCCTGCGGAACGAGCAATCTTGGCCCCGCCACCTGGCTTGAGCTCAATTGCGTGAATCACGGTACCAACGGGGATATTGCGCATTGGCAAGTTGTTGCCGGGCTTAATGTCGGCGCTGGGTCCGGTTTCAATCCGATCACCCTGCTTCAACTTGTTAGGGCAAATGATGTATCGCTTCTCGCCATCGGCGTAATGCAGTAGTGCAATGCGCGCCGTGCGGTTGGGGTCGTACTCGATGTGTGCGACCTTTGCAGGAACTCCATCTTTGTCCGCCCGCTTGAAGTCAATGAGACGGTAGGCCCGCTTGTGGCCGCCACCCTTGTGACGGGTTGTGATCTTGCCGGAGCTGTTACGACCACCCTTTTTAGGCAGTGGGCGTACCAAAGACTTCTCCGGCTCAGACCGGGTGATTTCAGAGAAGTCGGCCACACTTGAACCACGACGGCCCGGTGTAGTCGGCTTGTACTTACGGATACCCATTTTCGTCTCTCGTTTCGTTGATTCTCGATATGCCCTGGGCTCCGTTAGGAGACCGGTCCGCCAAATATGTCGATTCGATCGCCCGTTGCAACAGAGACAATCGCTCGCTTTGTTGAAGCTTTGCGACCAAATCCCGTACGGGTGCGTACGCGCTTGCCTTCACGGTTCATGGTGTTCACGCTCGTCACCTTGACCCCAAACACTTCCTCAACCGCAATCTTGATTTGGGTCTTGTTGGCATCCGGAGAGACAATGAAGGTGTACTTGTTTTGATCAAGCAGGCTGTAAGCCTTCTCGGAGACAACCGGTGAGATCAAGATGTCACGTGGGTCTGAGATTCTCATGCTTCTACCTCGCTTTCGAGAGCAACTGCCTTTGAACTCTTGCCCTTGACCGGGCCGGCCACGAATATGTCGTAAGCGGTTTGGGTGAACACCAAGTGATCACTGATGAGCACGTCATATGTGTTGAGTTGATCGGGAGCAACGATCGATACGTCACCGAGGTTACGAAGCGACAACCAGGCCACAGCCTCTTCACGGGTGAGCACGATCAAGACTTGACCCTCAACATTGAGTGCTTTCAAAGTTGCGGTCGCGCCCTTTGTCGAGGGGACATCTCCACTTACCAATTCGGAGACAATATGAATGCGGCCTTCACGTGCCCGGTCAGAGAGTGCGCCACGTAGTGCAGCTGACTTCATCTTCTTGGGGGTGCGCTGGTCATATGAGCGTGGCTGTGGACCGTGGCTGATTCCACCGCCCGTGTACTGGGGTGCACGGATCGAACCTTGACGGGCGCGTCCTGTTCCTTTTTGCTTATGTGGCTTGCGCCCACCACCACTCACTTCTGCGCGAGTCTTGGTTGAGTGCGTTCCTTGACGTGCTGCAGCAAGTTGGGCGACAACGACCTGGTGAATCAAAGGGATGTTGACCGCAACGTCAAATACTTCCGCGGGCAATTCAATCTTGCCCGATGCTTTACCCTGTGGGGTCATTACGTCTACTGAGCTCACAGTTGGACCTCCTTTGCGGCGGTGTGAATGAACACCAAGCCACCCTTAGGGCCTGGAACTGCACCCTTAATCAGGATCAATCCGCGCTCGGCATCAATTGCTTGAACCTTTAGATTCTGTGTTGTTTGGCGTTCGCCACCCATGCGTCCGGCCATTTTCATACCCTTGAACACGCGACCGGGTGTTGCGCAGCCGCCAATAGAGCCAGCGCTTCTGTGCTTTTTATTTACACCGTGGGTGGCGCGAAGACCGTGGAAACCATGGCGCTTCATGACACCAGCGAAACCCTTGCCCTTGGTGGTGCCGACAACGTCGACAACCTGACCTGCGGAAAAAATCTCGGTGGTGAGCTCTTGGCCGAGCGTGTACTCGGAAGCATCTGGGGTGCGCACTTCAACGAGGTGGCGGCGTGGTGTCACGCCAGCTTTCGCGAAGTGTCCAGCACTGGGCTTATTCACCTTACGCGGGTCAATCGCACCAAATGCAATTTGAACCGCGGAATAGCCGTCGATCTCTGGTGTGCGCACCTGGGTGACGACACTTGGACCAGCTTTCACGACGGTAACGGGAACAACCCTGTTATTCTCATCCCATACCTGGGTCATACCAAGCTTCTCGCCTAGCAATCCCTTGACGTTGTGACTCATGGTGTTCAGATCTCCTCTAAAACTTGATCTCGATTAGAGCTTGATCTCGATGTCGACGCCAGCTGGGAGATCTAGGCGCATCAACGAGTCAACGGTCTTGGGCGTGGGGTCGAGAATGTCGATCAAACGCTTGTGTGTGCGCATCTCGAAGTGTTCCCGTGAATCCTTGTACTTATGTGGTGAACGAATCACACAGAAAATGTTCTTCTCTGTCGGCAACGGCACTGGTCCAGCAACCTGTGCACCGGTACGAATGACCGTCTCAACGATTTTTCTCGCTGAGGAGTCAATGATCTCGTGGTCGTAGGCCTTGAGCCTGATCCGGATCTTCTGTCCCGCCATGGTGGCTTGGTTCCTTACTCGTGTAGTTGCGAATCGGAGTGAAACGCTTTTTGTGTGAAACGTTTTTAGCTGTGGTTTTCGTGGCGGGAACCGGGTCGCGATGCCCGCCACGAAGACTTAGTTGTGGTGCGTCTTACTTCAGGATCTTGACTACGCGACCTGCACCAACGGTGCGGCCACCTTCGCGAATTGCGAAGCGAAGACCATCTTCCATGGCGATTGACTGAATCAGCTCAACGCGCATTTCGGTGTTGTCTCCTGGCATAACCATGTCCTTACCTTCTGGCAGGTACACGACGCCGGTGACGTCGGTGGTCCGGAAGTAAAACTGTGGACGGTAGTTATTGAAGAACGGGGTGTGACGGCCACCTTCATCTTTCGACAAAATGTAGACATTCGCATCGAAGTCGGTGTGAGGAGTGATTGAGCCTGGCTTGCAGCAAACCTGGCCGCGCTCAACTTCTTCACGCTTGGTTCCACGAAGAAGAACCCCAACGTTCTCGCCTGCTTGACCTTCGTCGAGCAGCTTGCGGAACATTTCGACACCGGTAACGGTTGTCTTAAGAGGTGGTCCTGGGCGAATACCAACGATTTCGATTTCTTCGTTGACCTTGACAACTCCACGCTCAATACGACCGGTAACAACAGTTCCGCGACCGGTGATGGTGAAGACGTCTTCGATTGGCATGAGGAAGGGCTTGTCAATCTCACGCTCTGGTGTTGGGATGTAAGCGTCGACTGCGTCCATGAGCTCCATGATCGATGCGCCCCACTTCTCATCACCCTGAAGTGCTGGGAATGCGGCAACACGAACTACGGGGATGTCGTCGCCTGGGAATTCGTAGGTGCTGAGAAGTTCACGAACTTCCATCTCGACGAGTTCAATGAGTTCATCGTCATCGACCATGTCGCACTTGTTCAGAGCAACAACGATGGAGGGAACGCCAACCTGGCGAGCAAGGAGAACGTGCTCCTTGGTCTGTGGCATTGGACCATCGGTTGCAGCAACCACGAGGATTGCGCCGTCCATCTGTGCGGCACCGGTGATCATGTTCTTGATGTAGTCAGCGTGACCTGGACAGTCGACGTGGGCGTAGTGCCGGCCTTCTGTCTGGTACTCAACGTGTGCGATTGAGATCGTGATACCGCGTTGACGCTCTTCAGGGGCCTTGTCGATCATGTCGAAAGGCGTGAATGGGTTCACGTCTGGGTAACGATCGTGCAGCACCTTTGTGATAGCAGCAGTCAACGTGGTCTTGCCATGGTCAATATGCCCAATGGTGCCGATGTTGATGTGCGGCTTATTCCGCTCAAACTTGGCCTTCGCCACTTGCGTACTCCCTCTGTTCGTGCCGTCCGGCAAAACGCGGATCGGTTATCGGTTCTTTTTCTTCTGTTGTTTTTCTTTGTGATCCGCGGTTATTCGCCGCGATTTTTAGCAACGATTTCGTCAGCGACGGCCCGAGGGACCTGCGCGTAGGAATCGAATTGCATACTGTAACTCGCACGCCCCTGGGTACGACTGCGCAGATCTCCTACGTAGCCGAACATTTCCGAGAGCGGAACAATAGCCCTGACAACTCGAGCGCCAAAGCGCTCATCCATTGCCTGAATTTGTCCACGGCGCGAGTTCAGATCTCCAATGACGTCGCCCATGAAGTCCTCCGGAGTGGTGACTTCAACGGACATCATCGGTTCGAGAAGTGCTGGGCCAGCTAGGCGTGCGCCTTCTTTGAAGGCCATAGTTCCAGCAATTTTGAATGCAAGTTCAGATGAGTCAACATCATGGTAGGCACCGTCAAGAAGGGTGACTTTGACGTCGACCATGGGGTATCCGGCCAAGACACCGTGCTGCATGGATTCCTGTGCGCCAGCATCAACGGAAGGAATGTATTCGCGAGGAATGCGACCACCGGTGACCTTGTTCTCGAACAGGTAGCCACCACCCTCAGCAGTGTTTGGCTCAATGGAAATCTGAATCTTTGCGAACTGTCCTGATCCACCTGTTTGCTTCTTGTGGGTGTAGTCGATCCGCTCAACCTTCTTGGTCAACGTCTCTCGGTAAGCAACCTGTGGCTTACCCACGTTTGCCTCGACCTTGAACTCGCGACGCATACGGTCAACGAGGACCTCAAGGTGAAGTTCGCCCATTCCCTCAATGATGGTCTGGCCGGTTTCTTCATTTGTGGACACGCGGAACGTGGGGTCTTCTTCAGCAAGACGCTGGATTGCCGTTCCCAACTTCTCCTGGTCACTCTTTGTCTTGGGCTCAATCGCAACCGAGATGACGGGATCCGGGAAAGTCATCGACTCAAGGACAACCGGCTTTGCTGGATCACACAAGGTCTCACCTGTTGTGGTGTCCTTGAGTCCCATGACAGCCACGATGTCGCCAGCGCCTACCGAATCAATCTCTTCACGCTTGTTGGCGTGCATGCGATAAATCTTGCCGATCCGCTCTTTGCGGTCCTTCACACTGTTCAGTACCGCAGTACCAGTGTTCAGGCGACCCGAGTACACGCGCACGTAGGTGAGTTTTCCAAGGTGTGGGTCGGTCATGATCTTGAATGCAAGTGCGCTAAATGGCTCGTCGTCACTTGGCTGGCGCAAAATTTCGACTGATTCATCACCCATTTTGTGGCCATCAATTGCCGCGATGTCTAGGGGTGATGGAAGGTAGGAAATCACGGCGTCGAGCATTGGCTGAACACCCTTGTTTTTGAATGCTGATCCGGTCAAAACTGGGGTGAGCTTGGCTGCCAATGTTGCCCGGCGAATACCAGCCTTGATTTCTTCGACCGAGATTGCTTCGCCGTCAAGGTACTTTTCCATGATTGCGTCATCGGCTTCACCGAGAGTCTCGATGAGCTTCTCGCGATATTCTTTGGCTTTGTCCTGCATGTCAGCGGGGATGTCTTCGATTTCGTAGTCTTCACCGATCACGGTCTCACCGCGCCAAGTGAGTGCACGCATTTCAATCAGGTCAACGACACCGATGAAGTCGGACTCGTTACCAATCGGAAGTTGAAGAACCAAAGGAACCGCGTTGAGGCGGGAAATAATCATGTCTACACACATGTAGAAGTTTGCACCGGTGCGGTCCAACTTGTTGATGAAACACATGCGAGGCACGCTGTAGCGGTCAGCTTGACGCCAAACGGTCTCTGACTGAGGCTCAACGCCAGCGACACCGTCGAAAACGGTTACTGCGCCGTCAAGCACCCGAAGTGAGCGCTCAACTTCAACCGTGAAGTCAACGTGACCTGGGGTATCAATGATGTTGATCGTGTTGCCCTTCCACTCACAGGTGGTGGCAGCTGAAGTAATTGTGATTCCACGCTCTTGCTCTTGTTCCATCCAGTCCATGGTGGCTGCGCCCTCATGCACCTCACCGATTTTGTAGTTGATACCGGTGTAGAACAAGATTCGCTCGGTGGTCGTGGTTTTGCCCGCGTCGATATGCGCCATGATCCCAATGTTGCGGACCTTGGCGAGGTCGAGGACTGTTCCAGTTGACACGAGTTTCTCCGTTTTTCTTTAGTGAAATTTAGTTGGGGTATTACCAGCGGTAGTGAGCAAAAGCCTTGTTGGATTCGGCCATCTTGTGGGTGTCTTCGCGCTTCTTAACTGCCGCACCGAGACCATTGGAAGCGTCGAGGATTTCATTCATGAGGCGCTCGGTAATGGTCTTTTCGCGACGCTGGCGTGAGTAGCTCACGAGCCAACGCAATGCCAATGTGGTTGAGCGACCTGGCTTGACTTCAACAGGAACCTGGTAGGTCGCGCCACCGACGCGGCGTGAGCGAACTTCGAGGGTGGGACGAATGTTGTCCAAAGCCCGCTTGAGGGTCTGTACGGGGTCGGTATCGGTTTTTCCACGGCAACCTTCAAGAGCACCGTAAACCGCACGCTCAGCAACGGAGCGCTTTCCATCAAGTAGAACCTTGTTAATGAGCTGGGTGACAATCGGTGCTCCATAAACTGGATCAATCACGATTGGACGTTTTGGTGCGGGACCCTTACGAGGCATTAGGCCTTCTCCTTCTTTGCGCCGTAGCGGGACCGTGCCTGCTTGCGGTTCTTAACGCCCTGAGCGTCAAGTGCGCCGCGGATGACTTTGTAACGGACACCGGGAAGGTCGCGGACTCGACCACCGCGCACGAGCACAATTGAG
>CAMCYV010000008.1 GCA_945885645.1 Bifidobacterium breve
GTAAAGCGCGCTGCACTCACTGCACTTCTGGAACCCGTGGGCAGCGTTGAAATATCGCCCGCTCGAGGAATCCAAGCGGACACGCTTTATGCGTTAACCGACCTTTCAGGCTCCGTGTAATTTATCAATTGCCTCTTGCAAGATGGCAGCACCATCTTTGTCAGATCGGCGTTCCTTGACATAGGCAAGGTGGGTCTTATAGGGCTCGATCTTGGGCGGCATCGGCGGATTGTCCTTATCCCTTCCAGCAGGAAGACCACATCGTGGGCAATCCCACTCTTCTGGAACTTCTGCTTCAATGGCAAAACTCGGCTTAGATTCATGGCTTCGACTGCACCAGAAAGAAACGAAGAACCGTGGTGCGGCTTCACCACGCTCAGCTTCACCCATGGGTCCCGCGCCGACTCGACTACCGCGAATTGCGCTTCCACCAGCCATTAAATACTCCTCTGAGATCTCATATTTATGTGAATAGGTACACGGGTAACGATGAACAAATACTTATGAACCGGTTCGAACGAGAAGTCCGACTGCAACAATGGAGGCCGCCCAAATAAGGCCCAGCCCCACCGTCAAGCGATCAAGGTTCTTCTCCGCTACGGATGACCCGCCAACCGAAGAACTGACCCCACCGCCGAATAGATCTGAGAGGCCGCCGCCTTTACCGCGGTGCAACAGGATCAAAACGATGAGCAGAACGCTCGTTATGATTAGAATCACCGCAAGGGCGATGGTAAGGGCAGTAAGCATTACCGAGTTTGAACCTTTCAATTATGAAGCCAAGGGACACTTTAGGATATGCCAACGAGAGACTTAAAGATCAGCCGGGTGCATCCGGTAGCGGATAATGCCGACAAATTCGTCCGAGTCCAAGCTCGCCCCACCGACAAGTGCTCCATCGACGTCTGGTTGAGCCATGATTGCTGACACGTTTTCGGCCTTTACGGAGCCGCCGTAGAGAATGCGTAGGCTCTTAGCGGCTTCAGGACTCCAGTTCTCGTGCACATGCTCCCTTATCGCGGCACAGGCCTCTTGGGCATCGGCTGGCGTGGCTACAGAGCCAGTGCCAATCGCCCAAACCGGCTCATAAGCGATAACCAAGCCTCCAACAGCTTGCGCACTCACGCCTTCCAGCGACTCGGTAACTTGCTCGAGCACGAAGTCAATCGTGTTTCCCGCTTCACGAATTTCTAAGGATTCCCCCACGCACACGATCGGAACTAGTTCATTGCTCAGGGCAGCTTGAGTCTTTGCGTTGACGACTGAATTGCTTTCACCATGATGTGTTCGTCGTTCACTGTGACCGGTCAGAACAAAAGTGCAACCCAATTTTGCCAGCATTGCACCGGAGATATCTCCGGTGTGAGCACCTTTTGCAAAGGGAGAAAGGTCTTGGGCTCCATATTTTATGTCGTATTTGTCCCCAAGGATCAACGTCTGCACTGATCGCAAATCGGTAAAGGGCGGAATCACGGCGACTTCAACGGCGGCGAAATCGGTCTCGTTCAATGCAAAGGCCAATTTCTGAACTAACGCAATAGCTTCAAAGTGATTTATATTCATCTTCCAGTTGCCCGCCATTAGCGGCATCCGATCACTCTTAGCCATTTTCTATTTTCCTTCCAACACTGTAAGTCCAGGCAGTTTTTTGCCCTCAAGGAATTCTAGACTTGCGCCCCCACCGGTGCTGATATGGTCAAACTTCTCGTTGTCAATATCAAGTATGTGAACAGCAGCAGCAGAGTCTCCTCCACCGATCACAGTGAAGGCGTCAGATGCAGCCATGGCTTGTGCGATTGCCAGAGTCCCACCAGCAAAAGGCTCCAATTCAAACACGCCCATCGGTCCGTTCCACACGACGGTTGCGGATTCAGCTATGACTTTGGAAAATAAATCACATGTTTTGGGACCAATGTCGAGACCCATGTGATCCACCGGGATGGAGTCTCGATCAACAATTTTCGTTTGTGCATCCGCAGAAAAATAGTCAGCAACAATAAAGTCCACCGGCAGAATCAGATTCACCCCTCGGTCATCAGCTTGCGACATAAATCGCTTCACGTCGTCAATGAAATCCGGCTGCGATATCGAATTGCCAATTTCTAATCCCATTGCAAGAAGAAATGTGTAGGCCATGCCTCCGCCGACCAGCAAATTGTCAACCTTGGGCAGGAGGGATTCAATCACGCCAAGTTTGTCGCCCACCTTGCTTCCGCCCAGAATTACCGTGTACGGCCGTTCGGCACCTTTGAGTAGCCTCTCAAAAACTTCACATTCGCGTGCCACTAGTAGCCCTGCCGCATTTGGCACGAGTTGAGCAAGATCTGTCACCGAGGCTTGCTCCCGATGGACTACCCCGAAGCCATCGCTAACGAAACCATCGGCCCAAACTGCCCACCTGCTCGCCAATTCGCGACGTTGTGCGGGGTCCTTGCTCGTTTCCCTGGCGTCGAATCTTACATTTTCGAGAAGCGCGACATCACCAGGTTCCAGCCCCTCAATGATTGACAGATCTCCGGTAGTGTCCGGTGAGAAATCAACAGGGAGTCTCAACATCTCAGAAAGCCGCCGAGCCACGGGTGCTAATGAGAATTCGGCAACAGGGGTACCTTCGGGTCGGCCAAGGTGCGCCAAAATTACAACCCGTGCCCCCGCGTTCCGCAAGGCATTTATTGTTGGGAGAGCGGCTGCAACGCGCAGATCATCGGTGATCTCTCCCTCAGTGTTCAATGGAACATTGAAGTCGCATCGTAAGGCAATCGTGGAATTAGTTAGTGCGAGATCATTCAGAGTTCGCACTAGAACTTGGCACCAACAAAATTCACGAGGTCAACGATGCGATTGCTGTATCCCCATTCATTGTCGTACCACCCAAGAACTTTCACCATGTTGCCATTAACAATAGTCAAGGAAGCATCGAAAATACATGACGATGGTTCAGTCACAATGTCTGTTGAAACGATGGGATCTTCGGTGTACTGCAAGATGCCTTTAAGCGGGCCCTCTGCAGCGGCCTTGACTACCGCATTGATCTCGTCCCTGGTTGCAGCCTTCTTCAATTCAACCGTTAGATCGGTTGCTGAACCCGTAGGAACAGGAACCCGCATTGCGTACCCGTCCAGCTTTCCTTTGAGGTGGGGCATTACCAACCCGATCGCCTTGGCGGCCCCAGTGCTCGTGGGAATCATGTTCAGGGCAGCGGCACGAGCTCGACGAAGATCGCTGTGTGGAAAGTCCAGAATACTTTGATCATTTGTATATGCATGAATCGTGGTCATGAGCCCACGCTCGATACCAAATGCATCGTCAATTGCTTTTGCCATCGGGGCCAGGCAATTGGTCGTGCATGAAGCATTTGAAATGATGTCGTCCGTAGCCGGGTTGTATTTGTCTTCATTGACCCCCATCACGATCGTGATGTCTTCACCCTTCGCAGGTGCGGAAATGATTACCTTCCGTGCACCCGCCATAAGGTGCTTACGGGCTGACTCTGCATCCGTGAAGAATCCGGTGGATTCGACAACGATATCTGCGCCGATGTCGCCCCATGGAAGGCTTGCTGGATCCCGCTGCGCAAAAATAGGGATTCTGACGCCATTGACAACGATAGCGCCATCTTCAGCCAACACACTCCCGTTAAAGCGGCCTAAAATACTGTCGTACTTGAGCAAATGTGCCAGGGTTTTGGTGTCGGTGAGATCGTTGATCCCGACAATCTGAATATCAGCCCCGCTGACCTCAACGGCACGAAAGAAATTGCGGCCGATTCGGCCGAAGCCATTAATTCCAACCTTCACAGAATTCACTCCCTACACGTAAATCGTGGCGCGCGTATCGGCCCTGTAACTCTGTCAATTCAGTCAATTTTGCACTTGTTCCTGCTTGACTATCCCAATCGTAGTGATTGTCCTTAAGCTGCAAACTCACGGATGACCCTCAAGAGCTGCCACAGCCGCTTCGGTGTCCGGGATCCCCATTTCCTGTGCCCTTTTATCTGCCAGAGCCAATAATCGTCGGATTCGCCCAGCAATTGCATCCTTGGTCATGGGCGGCTCACTGAGGGCGCCCAGTTCTTCGAGGCTGGCCTGTTGATGCTCCATGCGAAGGCGACCAGCCGTAACAAGGTGGTCGGGTACTTCGTCTCCCAAGATCTCCAATGCGCGCTGAACTCGAGCACCAGCAGCAACCGCAGCGCGAGCCGAGCGTCGCAAGTTAGCGTCGTCAAAATTGGCCAGCCGATTGGCGGTCGCACGAACTTCACGGCGCATTCGCCGCTCCTCCCACGCCATCATTGCGTCATGCGCGCCGAGCTTGGTCAACATTGCTCCGATCGCATCTCCGTCACGAATTACCACCCTGTCCACACCGCGGACCTCCCGAGATTTCGCCCCAATTCCGAGCCGGCGGGCCGCACCAACCAGTGCAAGCGCTGATTCTGGTCCGGGACAGGTGATTTCAAGTGAGGATGACCGACCGGGTTCGGTTAAGGAGCCGTGGGCTAAGAATGCCGCCCGCCACGCTGCTTCGCAATCGCACATTCCACCAGCAACGATTGCCGGCGGAAGGCCTTTTACCGGGCGACCACTTGCGTCGACTATTCCCGTTTGGCGAGCTAGCGCTTCACCACCGACAACGACTCGAACTAAATATCGCGTACCTTTTTTTATTCCAGTTCCCTGGACGAGAGCGATTTCACTTTCATGGCCATAAATGTCAAAAATGTCTTTTCGCAGTCGTCTCGCGGCCGAACCGGTATCAAGATCCGCCTCAACAACAATTGCCCGATTAATAATGTGTAGTCCACTAGCGAATCGCAAAATGGTCGATACTTCCGCCTTACGGCAACACACCTTGGTTACCGTAACTCTACTGAGTTCGTCCTTTACCGCGGCGGTCATAGACATTTGTTACTCCCTAACTCAATTGCCGCTTGGCCCAATGTTCGTACTAATTTATTTGGATTGTGTGTTGTCGCATTTAGCGCAACGTCAATAATAAACACCCCAGCTCTGACTCGCATACACCTGGGTTTCACTCACGGCCAAGATCCCGATGAAAGACTGAGGCCTGCATTCCACTATTGCGCAGCATTGTTGCGAGCTGCTCGGTCATCGCGACGCTACGGTGTTTCCCACCTGTGCAACCAACAGCTACAGTCACTAATCGCTTACCTTCACGCAGGTACCCTTCGCGCATTGTGCCAAGAAGGTCTTGAAAATGAGTCAAGAAATCCAAGGCACCAGGTTGTTCGACAACACTTTGAGAAACGGCCGCGTCTTGGCCTGTAAGCGGGCGCAGTTGCTCATCCCAATACGGGTTTGGCAAAAAGCGAACATCTGCGACCATGTCAGCATCGACTGGAATTCCATATTTGAAACCGAATGAGAGAACAGTAATGTGAAAGTCAGTCTCATCTTGGGCATCAAATGCGGCCTCGATTCTGCGTCGAAGGTCGTGAACGTTGAGCGAGGTTGTGTCGATCACCAGGTCAGCGACCGCTCTGATGTCACCCAATATCTCGCGCTCACGCGAGAGGCCATCGATGATTCGATGATCCAGTGTTTCTTTTGAATTCTGCAAGGGATGCGGCCGACGTGAGGATTCAAATCGGCGAACAAGGCTCTCATCTGTCGCCTCGAGAAACACAATGGTGACACTGCCAACCCGCGGGGTGAGATCTGCCAGTACCGAACTCAGTTGTGCAAACAACGACCGGCTTCGAGTGTCAACGACGACTGCAACCTTCTTGATATCTGAACTGCGGCTGGCCAATTCCAGAGCCTCAAGAAGCAAAGTTGGCGGGATGTTATCAATAACGAACCAGCCCAGATCCTCTAGTGCTCGAGCGGCCGTTGTCCGACCCGCCCCACTCATTCCTGTGAGAATGATCAGCTCAGAGTCTTGCAGGTTTGTTACCGGCACGTTTACGCTCCTCCGTAAATTGTCACTATTTCTCATTCCAAAAATTGACACTACCGCTTCTGTCAAGCACCATTGGGATGCAAACTATTCCAAATCATTTCAGCGCTTTTGGAGCCAACTCCTTCGGTCGCTTCAAGTTCGGAGACACTGGCCGCCCTAATGTTTTTAACCGAGCCGAATGTTGTTAAAAGCGACTTGATCGTTACGGGACCGACACCGGGTATTTCTGCCAGTTCGCTCCTAAGAGACGTTGCGTTGCGCCGCTTTCTATGGTGACCTATGGCTACCCGATGAGCTTCGTCGCGAACGCTCTGCAATAGATGCAGCGCGTGACTATTGCGCGCGAAAATAATCGGATCACTCCGACCCAACACCCAGACTTCTTCGAGACGCTTGGCAAGCCCGACCACAGGGATACTGACGCCACAGTCACGCAATGCTGTTTCTGCAGCTTTGACCTGCCCAGCGGCACCATCGATAACCAGAAGTGAGGGTCGATAGGAAAAGCGGGTGCTTTCCTCCTCGGATGAATCTCGAAAACGCCGACTTACAACCTCATAAACGCTAGAAAGGTCATCCTTGCGTTCACCCTTAATAATGAACTTTCGGTAATCAGACTTCTTAGGTAGTCCATCTTCGAATACGACAAGTGAACCCACGGTCTCTGTGCCGGCCAGCGTAGAAATGTCAATACATTCGATACGCAAGGGTGGATCAGTCAATCCCAAAACTTCCTGCAGGTCATTGAGTGCCTGAGTTCGGACAGTAATATCTGCACTTTTTTCTAATCGCGCCTTCACAAGTGACCTTTCGGAATTTTCGACAGCTGTAGCCATCAGCGCTCGCTTGTCTCCACGTTGTGGAATACGCAAATCAACCTTGGATCCGCGAGTGCTGCTCATCCACGCTGTAAGAGCGGCATCATTTGTCGGCAATTGTGATAAAAGTACCTCTTTTGGTATTCCGTCTGTAGCTATATCGGAGTAGACCCTTGTCAGGATTCGTTCAACATATCCAGATTCGTCGAGTTCCTCCGAGCGCTCAACCACGAAAAAGCGCTCCCCCGTTACCCGACCGACTCGAACATGAATTATCTGGACACCGACGTGAAGTTCGTCAAAGTGAAAGCCTAAAAGATCGGCATCGGTTGAGTCATCAAATACAACCGAATTCCTCTCAAGTACTTTTTCAAGCGCTATGAGTCGATCCCGCCATTTGGCAGCAGCTTCATAGTCTTCCCTCTCAGCTGCGTCTTTCATCTGATCAGTTATGTTGTCGACAAACTCACGGGTCTGGCCGCTAAGAAAGCGCATCAGTTGATCAACCAGATCGCGGTAGTCCTCAATGGTTATTCGATCCACGCATGGTGCGCTGCACTTGTCGATATAGCCGAGTAGGCAGGCCCGGCCACTTCGTTTCGCTTGATTAAAAACGCCATTACGACAGGAGCGCACAGGGAAAACGCGAATTAACTCCTCCAGGGTCGCCTTGATGGCCCATACCTGCGTATACGGACCGAAATACCGCGTACCCCTCTTCTTCGCCTCACGAACAACCGCGACCCGCGGGTAATCTTCACCAACGGTCACCGCAAGGTAGGGATATGTTTTATCGTCCCGGAAACGCACATTAAAGCGTGGCGAGTATTCCTTGATCCACGAATACTCCAATACGAGTGCTTCTACTTCATTGCCGACACTCAGCCAATCGACACTTGATGCAGTTGTGAGCATTTTCTGCGTCCTGGCATGCAATGCACCGAAATCCTGAAAATACGAGTTGAGACGTGAGCGTAAGTTAATAGCTTTTCCGACATATACCACTCGACCCTCGGAGTCGCGAAACCGATAAACGCCAGGGTTGACTGGGATACTTCCCGGCGCTGGGCGATAACTCGAAGGATCAGACATTAATGACTACGTGGATTAGCCAAAACTGACTTTGGTTCCATCGACTGCCACCGCTGCGGCTGCAAGCCCTTCGGTAGCGGGACCTTGAATGACCGAACCGTCTAGGGCGGAAAACTTGGATCCATGACAAGGGCAATAAATCTCATTATTGCTCACCTCACTCACCTTGCAGCCCTGATGTGGACAGATCGACGTGAAAGCCTTTACATCACCGGCGGTGGGTTGGGTGAGGACAACGGGTGGTTCAGAAACAATGACTCCACCACCAATGGGAATATCCGTCACCGTAATTGACTCTGCTGACGTGGTGACGGCCGTCTCCTCAGCGCAGGAGCTCGCCGATATACCAACTACCGCAAGGGCTCCCGTGACTGCTCCAGCCTTGAGAACGTCTCTTCGATTCATCGTCATTCTCCCTAGTGTTTGAGTTTCATTTTATTGAGAAATCTACCTGTATGACTTGCCTTAGCCGCTGCGATGTCCAGCGGTGTACCTTCGGCCACGACTTTTCCACCGCCTGACCCTCCTTCGGGTCCCATATCGATTATCCAGTCGGCTGATTTAATCACATCGAGATTATGTTCAATAACGATGACGCTGTTGCCTTTGTCGACGAGATTTTGTAACACCAGCAGCAATTTCCTAATATCTTCGAAGTGCAAACCAGTTGTGGGCTCATCGAGAATGTAAATAGTTCGCCCCGTCGAACGCTTCTGTAATTCGGCAGAGAGCTTAACCCGTTGTGCTTCCCCACCGGAGAGTGTCGGTGCGGATTGACCCATTCGGACGTAACCCAATCCAACCTCTACCAACGTCTTCAAATGGCGAGAGATTGCCGGGATGGCAGCAAAGAATTCGCTCGCCTCCTCGATCGGCATGTTGAGAACTTCAGCAATTGTTTTGCCTTTGTAGTGAACCTCGAGTGTCTCCCGGTTGTAACGAGCCCCATGGCACACCTCGCATGGGACATAGACATCGGGTAAAAAATTCATCTCAATTTTAAGGGTTCCATCACCACTGCAAGCTTCACAACGACCACCTTTGACATTGAAACTGAATCTGCCTGGTTGGTATCCACGGACTTTTGCTTCTTGTGTCTGGGCAAACAGCTTGCGAACATGGTCAAAAACCCCGGTGTATGTAGCCGGGTTACTGCGAGGTGTTCTTCCAATCGGACCTTGATCAACGTGGACCACCTTGTCTACCTGATCAAGCCCCGTGACCTTGATGTGCTTTCCTGGCACAACGGAGGCGCCATTAAGTTCACGTGCCAAAACATTAAGTAAGACGTCATTTACCAAAGTTGACTTCCCGGATCCACTGACACCACTTATCACACAAAGATTTCCTAGCGGAAAATCAACGTTCACATTTTGCAAATTATGTTCTTTAGCGCCGCGAACACCTATCCACCCACGATCTTGGGTTCGCCTTTGCTCAGGGACAGCGATGCTACGTGCACCAGAAATGTATGCACCGGTTATCGACCTTTTCGATTTCATGAGGTCTTCAAGCTTGCCACTGACAACAACTTCACCCCCGTGCTCCCCAGCACCTGGTCCTATGTCGACAATCCAATCCGCCATTCTGATCGTGTCCTCGTCATGCTCAACGACAATTAAAGTATTGCCTAGATCACGTAGGCGAATTAACGTTTCAATCAGTCGCTCATTATCACGCTGGTGTAGGCCAATACTCGGCTCGTCGAGAACATAAAGAACGCCGGTAAGACCAGATCCAATCTGAGTAGCAAGACGAATTCGCTGCGCTTCTCCACCCGCGAGTGTCGCCGCAGCACGGTCCAACGAGAGATAATGCAAACCAACATCAACGAGGAATTGCAGGCGTTCATTCACTTCTTTGAGAACCCGCGCGGCGATCGTTTCATCACGCTTTGACAATGTCAGTGAGGCTAATAAATCGCGTGCGCCGCTAATGGGTAATACAGCAATTTGCGCGATGGAATGTTCCGCAACTGTGACGGCTAGGGTCAACGGCTTCAGTCGACTTCCCTGGCACGCAACACAGGGAACTTCACGCATAAAGCCCTCAAAGCGCTCGCGAGAGGAGTCGGTATCGGCTTCAGCGTGGCGGCGCTCAATGAAGTTGACGACGCCTTCGTAGGTCGTGTAGTAAGAACGCTGACGACCGTAGCGATTCTTAAATTTAACGTGTAGTTCGGAATCCGTTCCATAAAGAATTGCTTTGCGGTACTTGGGACTTAGCTTTGACCACGGGGTATCCATGTCAATCCCAATCTCTTCTGAGAGGGCTTCAAGTAATCTTTTAAAGTACTCGCTCACGGTTCCACGTGACCATGGTGCAATAGCGCCTTCATTGAGGGATGCTGCCGTGTCGGGAATAACTAACTCTTCATCGACGGCACGCGTTACTCCCAAACCCGAACACGATGGACATGCGCCGAAGGGAGAGTTGAAGGAAAAAGAGCGGGGTTCCAGTTCCTCAAATGACAAACCATCTCGCATGCATGCCAAATGCTCACTCATGGTCAACTCCCGCTTGGGGTCGTCCGGTGGGCGGTCTACGAAATCGAGTGTGACATTTCCGTGCCCAAGTCTTAGAGCCGTTTCCACCGAATCCGTCATCCGCTGGCGCGACTCGGGATTCACCGTCAGGCGATCCACAACCACCTCAATCGTGTGCTTCTCCTGCTTCTTGAGTGATGGAACGCTGTCAAGTGAGTGGATCACGCCATCAACACGTACACGGGAGTAACCGTCTGCTTGAAGTTGCTTAAACACCTCAAGGTACTCGCCCTTACGTTCTCGGATCAGGGGCGCCAGTACCTGGAACTTCGTCTTTGCCGGCATTTCCAGAATCTGGTCAACTATCTGTTGGGGCGTCTGCTTGGCTATTGGGTCTCCGCACTCAGGACAGTGCGGCTTACCAATTCGAGCGTATAGCAGCCGCAAATAGTCGTAGATTTCCGTGATTGTTCCAACAGTTGATCGAGGATTGCGCGAGGTTGACTTCTGGTCGATAGAAACTGCTGGTGAAAGTCCCTCGATGAAATCAACATCTGGTTTATCCATCTGGCCTAAGAATTGCCGGGCGTAGGCCGACAGGCTTTCCACATAACGCCTCTGACCCTCGGCAAAGATCGTGTCAAATGCAAGACTGGATTTCCCCGACCCGGACAAACCAGTGAAAACGATAAGGGCATCGCGGGGCAAATCCACGGAAACATTTTTGAGATTATGTTCGCGAGCGCCCCTGATGATTAACTTTTCCACCCAAACTCATTCCCACATAATGTTCCACTGATTGATTTACGAACTTGTCTAATCTTATTCGACTTTCACCCAACCGGCTCCCTAGGGAACACACCTTCAAGCCACATTTGGTCGGTATAATATGGATATGTACAACGGAAATACCAAGGTCAATGGTCCTGCGCATGTCCGTGAATTGCCCAATTTGCTAATTAGCAAAATTACCGTGGGCCCTTATAACAACAATTCATATTTGTTGAAGTGCGCAAAAACGGGCACCGAAGTTCTGATTGACGCTGCAGCAGAACCGGACCGGTTACTCACTCTTGTTGGTCCGGACGGACTCATGGGCGTACTCACCACACATGGTCACAAAGATCACTGGGGCGCTTTAGCCGAGGTAGTCAGTGCAACCGGGGCCAGGACATTCGCACCCAAAGCAGATATCGGTTCAATTGATGTTCCCACCGACCAGGTGTTGGAACCCGGGGCCGTTGTCACCTTTGGCGATGTCACGTTGAAGGTTCTGAGCACCGGTGGTCACACTCCTGGCGCGAGCATGTTTTTCTACGATGATCCGCTCGGCCATGGCCACCTATTCTCTGGGGATTGCCTTTTCCCTGGGGGCGTGGGAAAGACCACAACACCTGAAGACTTCACAGCACTTTTTAACAGCGTGAAAGAGCAGGTGTTCGATGCATTGCCTGACACGACGTGGGTGTATCCGGGTCATGGCGACGACACCACGGTTGGAGCAGAGCGAGCCTCTCTCGAATCTTGGCAAACTCGAGGTTGGTAGCGAAAGCCTAGACTTCGCTCTCGGGCTTTTCATCGGTGAGTCGGCCAGCATGTCCTCTAGCACTTGGGTCGCGCCTCACCTTGATCGCAGACCCAATGGCTACGGCAATAAGTACGATCGCAATGAAAGCCAAACTCATGTTTGTTGAGATCTTGGGAATTGCGGCATTGATTTCATGGAAGTATGTCAGGACCAACTTGATTCCGATGAAGATCAAAATAACTGCAAGCCCTAGCGACAGGTAAATCATCTTGTCTAATAGACCGCGAAGCAAGAAGTACAGGGCTCGAAGACCCAACAAAGCAAACGCATTCACGGTGAAAACTAGATACGGCTCTTGAGTTACACCGAACGTCGCAGGTATGGAATCTAGGGCGAACAGAAGATCTGTGGATCCGATGGCAAACATCACCAGAAGCAAAGGGGTTGCAACTCGTAGACCGTTTTCCTGAATGAACAGTTTTGTCCCGTGGTAACCATCGGAGAAACGGTAACGCTTACGAGCAACGCGAACCATGAAGTTATCGCGCGGATCTGGGTCCTCGTTCCGGTGTCGCATCAACTGGACACCGGTCCAAATGAGCAACGCGCCAAAGATAACAAATGTGAAGGAGAAGTATTCCAAGGCGGTCGCACCGATGGCAATAAATATGCCTCGCAAAACTATTGCTAGCGCAACACCGATCAACAAAACACGCTGATGAAGGTTAAATGGAACGGCGAACTGAGTCAAAATAATGATGAATACGAAGAGATTATCGATGCTAAGTGACTTCTCTACGAGATACGCCGCAAAGTACTCTGTACCAAACTGCGGTCCCTGCCAAACGTATATGAAAACGCCGAATGCGACCGCTATGCCGACATAAAAGATTGACGTCCATAAGGCTTCTTGGAACTTAACGTCATGTGCCTTACGAGAGATGGCAATGAAATCAATAGCCATGAGGGCGGTGATCCCCGCGATCGTAGCGAGCCACAATCCAAGTGATATTTCCATTGATTAATTAGCCTCCGCTGATTGCATTCCCCGTAATTCCTTCTTTAAATCTGAAATTTCATCTCGCAAACGAGCTGCCAATTCAAAGTGCAGTTCGGCAGCAGCGGCGCGCATCTGGTCGCTGAGGTCTTGAATCAAGGCCACAAGATCTCCACTGGGAGTGTGCTTGCGGCTTTGCGAAATCTCAGCTGTAAACAATCTCGCCGTGTCCTCCTCTTCGCGTGAGAGCATATCGGTGATGTCTGCTATTTTTTTACGCAGGGGTTGGGGGTCAACACCCATTGCCTTATTGAAAGCAACTTGTTTAGCTCGACGTCGATTAGTCTCATCGATTGCCTTTGCCATGGATGGTGTGATCCTGTCTGCGTACATGTGCACCTGCCCATTAACATTTCGGGCAGCCCGACCGATCGTTTGAATCAAGGATGTCCCCGAACGAAGGAACCCCTCTTTGTCGGCGTCAAGGATCGCGACAAGCGAGACTTCAGGAAGGTCAAGACCTTCTCGCAATAGATTTATGCCGACCAAAACGTCAAACACGCCTAGGCGCAGTTCTCGCAGGAGTTCAACCCGCCTCAAGGTGTCTACTTCTGAGTGCAAGTATTGAACTTTGATTCCATGTTCGGCCAAATAGTTCGTTAAATCCTCAGACATGCGCTTCGTGAGGGTTGTCACCAGCACCCGCTCGTTCTTCTCCACGCGAATGCGAATCTCGTGGATCAGGTCATCAACTTGACCCTGGGTTGGCTTGATAACGACCTCAGGATCAACCAGGCCTGTTGGGCGGATAACTTGCTCAACTACATCGCCCTGCACCGCTGTCAGTTCATAAGGGCCCGGCGTGGCTGAGAGGTAAACTGCCTGACCAATACGCTCCTCAAACTCTTTCCACCTCAAGGGTCGGTTGTCCATTGCACTCGGTAATCGGAACCCATGCTCAACCAAAGTTCTCTTGCGACTTGCGTCCCCTTCGAACATGGCTCCGATTTGCGGGACGGTCACATGGGACTCGTCTATGACCAAAAGGTAGTCCTCTGGGAAATAGTCAATGAGGCAGTTGGGTGGACTACCGGGATCGCGACCATCAATGAATCGGCTGTAGTTCTCAATGCCCGAGCAAAAACCAACTTGTTGCATCATCTCGATATCAAATGTTGTCCGCATCTTTATTCGCTGCGCCTCGAGCAGTTTTCCCTGCTTCTCAAATTCGGCAACTCGCTGCTCCAATTCAACTTGGATTTCACCAATTGCTCGAGACATTCGCTCAGGACCTGCGACATAGTGCGTCGCGGGAAAGATGTACATTTCGTCGTCTTGGGTAATTATTTCACCGGTGACGGGGTGAAGAGTCATCATGCGCTCAATCTCGTCTCCGAACATTTCAATTCGCACCGGATGCTCTTCGTAAACCGGAAAGACTTCAACAGTGTCCCCACGAACCCGGAACGTGCCACGGGTAAAAGCAACATCATTTCGGGTGTACTGGATGGCAACGAGTGCCCGCAAAAGTGAATCCCGCGAGTAATCCTCACCTACTCGAAGTCGAATCATCCGGTCAACATATTCCTGAGGCGTTCCAAGCCCATAAATCGCAGAAACTGTAGCTACCACTAAGACATCACGTCTCGTCAGCAAACTATTCGTGGCCGAATGTCGAAGTCGTTCAACTTCCTCGTTGACCGTTGAATCCTTCTCAATAAAGGTGTCGGATTGTGGAACGTAGGCTTCTGGTTGATAATAGTCGTAATAAGAAACAAAGTACTCAATTGCGTTGTTGGGAAGTAACTCCCGAAATTCTGTTGCTAGCTGTGCCGCAAGGGTTTTGTTCGGAGCCATGACAAGTGTGGGCCTTTGTAATTTTTCAACTAGCCACGCTGTTGTGGCACTCTTACCTGTGCCGGTAGCACCGAGTAACACGGTATTTTTCTCGCCGGATTGAATCCGTTTGGTTAACTCTTCTATTGCAGCAGGTTGGTCACCCGACGGCTGAAACGGTGAAATGACTTCAAATGGAGCAACCGTTCTGGTCAGGTCAGTTACAGGCCTAGTCACGGATTGATCTTATGGGCTCGATCCACAATTTCCTCCCACACGGAAATGCAGGCTCTTTCAAGTTCCTCTCGTGTTCCACTGTTGTCAATTACCCAAGTCGCTGCCAGATTGCGTACTTCACGTGGGCTTTGATTGCGAATCCGTGCCTCAGCTTGCTCAACACTCATACCCCGATTTGCAATCAGCCGCTCAATCTGGCGAGAGATGTCCAGGTCGATCACCACCACGACGTCACACAGTTCTACAGAATTAGTCTCCACCAATAGGGGCATGTCATAAACGACAATCCGATCCGAGTTCGTCTTGGAAATTTGGGAAACCGCCTCTGCTCGAATCCTCGGATGCATAACCGTGTTAAGCGCTGACAGCGAATGCGCATCATTGAAAACGATTGTTGCTAAAGCCGCCCGGTCCAATGAGCCATCGGCTTGGAGGATTCCGGGACCAAATATCTCAACCAATTCACCAATGACCGGGGATCCCGGCGCGGTCAAATCTCGGGAAATTCCATCGGCATCAATAACAACGGCGCCGTGCTCTAAAAAACAGGCCGCCGCTGCTGACTTACCTGAACCAATGCCTCCGGTTAATCCAACGACAAAAGGCATGCGGTCAACCATGAAATTATTCGGTGGTGAGTTTATCCCGAAGAGCCTGCAGAGCAGAGTCGTCAGCCAAAGTTCCTTCACTTGCTGTTGACTCTGATGAGTAGGCATTGGCATCGCCTGACTCAACCGCAGCTGCCTGATCGGCCTCATTAGCTTCGCTCATCTGCTTGCGATGAGCCTCCCAACGTGAATGTGCCTCTGCATACTCGCGCTCCCATTCCGAGCGTTGTTCTTCAAAGCCAGCTTTCCACTCACCCGTCTCCGGGTCGAATCCTGCGGGACCGGTGTAGTTGCCCGCCTCGTCGAATGCTGGAGCCATTCCATACAGGTATGGATCGAATCCTTCAACCGCCTGGCCATCAGACGAGTCATTGGCCTGCTTCAGCGAGAGCGAGATGCGACGGCGTTCTAGATCGATGTCGATTACCCGAACAAATATGTCGTCGTTCACCTGAACGATTTGCTCTGGCATTTCAATGTGACGCTCGGCGAGTTCGGAAATATGGACAAGTCCTTCAATTCCCTCGTCGACTCGCACGAATGCACCGAATGGAACCAACTTCGTGACCTTACCCGGCACGACCTGGTTGAGTCCGTGGGTCCGCGCGAAGTGCTGCCAAGGGTCTTCTTGAGTTGACTTGAGTGAAAGCGATACTCGCTCACGGTCCATGTCAACTTCAAGAACCTCAACGGTTACTTCGTCGCCCACTTGAACAACCTCGGATGGGTGATCGATGTGCTTCCATGAAAGTTCTGAAACGTGGACCAGGCCATCAACGCCACCAAGATCAACGAACGCACCGAAGTTAACGATGCTAGAAACCACACCATTGCGAATCTGGCCGCGCTGGAGTTGATTCAGGAAGGTTTGGCGAACCTGGCTCTGGGTCTTCTCAAGGTAGGAACGACGAGAAAGAACAACGTTATTCCGGTTCTTGTCCAACTCAATGATTTTAGCCTCGAGAACTTTGCCAATATATGGCTGCAGGTCACGAACGCGACGCATTTCCACCAAAGATGCTGGCAGGAAGCCTCGAAGGCCGATATCGACGATCAGACCGCCCTTGACAACTTCAATAACCAAACCTTCGACGACGCCATCTTCTTCTTTGATTTTTTCAATAGTGCCCCATGCGCGCTCGTACTGTGCACGCTTCTTGGAGAGAATCAATCGACCCTCTTTGTCCTCTTTCGTGAGGACAAGTGCTTCAACGACGTCGCCAACACTGACCACTTCACTAGGGTCAACGTCATGCTTAATTGAAAGTTCGCGCGAAGGGATTACACCTTCAGTTTTGTAGCCGATATCAAGGAGAACTTCGTCTCGATCGACCTTGACAACAATTCCTTCGACGAGATCCCCGTCATTGAAGTATTTGATTGTTGCGTCAATTGCTGCGAGGAAATCCTCGGCGGTTCCGATGTCGTTGATTGCGACCTGGGGTGTTGCTGTAGTAATTGTTGGGGTTGTCATGGAGAAAATGGCTCCGGTGGATTAGATGTTGTGGGTGCCCCAACGCCGTTTTGTGAGGATTCTAGGTCTGATCCTCGAGCGACTAAGGCCCTCAGAGCCTAATGCTTCACATTTTCTCAATGAGCGGCGGCATCCCAATTCGTTCCGGTTCCCACGTTTACATCAAGGGGAACGAGTAATGAGGCAGCCGAACTCATGTTTTCCCGCACAAGCGCACTAACCTGCTCCTTCTCACCCTTAGCAACCTCAAGTACGAGTTCATCGTGGACCTGCAGGAGGAGCCGGGATTTCAATTGAGCTACTCGGAGAGCCTGATCGACCTTGAGCATCGCGATTTTCACGATGTCGGCGGCACTTCCCTGAATGGGTGCGTTGAGCGCCATCCGCTCGGCAATCTCGCGTCGCTGACGATTATCACTGACCAGATCTGGCAGCTTGCGACGTCTTCCGTACATGGTTTCCGTGTATAGCTTGCTTCTTGCTATTACGACCACTTCTGCGAGGTATGACCGGATACCACCAAACCTGCGGAAGTAATCGTCCATCATGATTCGAGCATCCTCGGTCGAGATATCAAGTTGTGCCGCAAGGCCGTAGGGGGACAGCCCATAAGCCAGTCCATAGGACATAGCTTTGATTTGCCGTCGCATATCGGGCGTGACTTCTGTAACGTCGAACACTTTTCGAGCCACGGTGTCATGGAGATCCTCACCCGATTTGAAAGCTTCAATCAATGCTTCATCATGGGAAAGATGCGCCATGATGCGCAACTCAATTTGACTGTAATCGGCGGTGAGCAGGCATTCGTAACCTTCGCCAACAATGAATGCAGCTCGAATACGGCGCCCCGCATGAGTACGCACAGGTATGTTTTGCAAGTTGGGGTCTATCGACGACAAGCGACCAGTAGCTGCAACCGTTTGGCGAAAAGTGGTGTGGATCCGACCATGTGAATCAACGAGTGGAATGAGACCCTCAACCGTTTGGCGCAGTTTTGAATCTTCGCGCCACTTCAACAGATGTTCAAGAAGTGGGTCTTTCGTTTGTGCATACAGATTCGCGAGCGCTTCCGCATCAGTGGTGAACCCAGTTTTAATCTTTTTTGTCTTCGGCAAACCTCTTTCAATAAAAAGCACTTCCTGTAATTGCTTGGGAGATGCCAAATTAAATTGGTGCCCTACTAAATCAAAACTTGCGGTTTCAGCCGAACGCATCTGGTCGCCAAATTCAACGGAAAGACTTGCAAGCGATTTTGTATCCACCGCAATACCGACATGCTCCATCTGGGCTAGTGAGACCTCCGTTGGAATCTCCATGTCTATCAAAAGTGGCATTAACTGAAGCTCTTCAAGCTTCACTGACAGCGCCAAACCCAATTCCCAGATAACTTGAGCTTCCTGCGCCAGCATTGCGTTTGAATCAGCCTCACCGAACATGGAGAGTTGATCATCGGGCTCATCGAGGCTTCGACCAAGTTCACGCTGCACGAGGTCTACCAGTTCATATGATCTTTGCCCGGGATCGATTAGGTACCCAGCCAGCGCTGTGTCCATGTGGATCTCAATGTCAGACACGTCTATTCCGAAAGCCGCCAAAGCCCAGAGGAGTGACTTTCCGTCATGAAGAGTTTTTTCGTTGGAGCAAGATGCGAGCCACAACATGACCTTCGCCAAATCTGCTGTTGGGATTGACTGCAGAACATGAACCTGTTTGCTTGAACAAACGGCCAGCGCAGAAATCGTTCCCGATCCTCGAGCGAATTCACCCTGGACAGCAATTGCCACAGGGCCCTCCAAGGAGATTAATTCCTCAACTTCAGCATTGGGAATCACCTGACGATCAATGACTTTTGCCGGAACACTCTTCATAGCAGGCTTCTCCTCACCCCCAACAGAAGTGATTGCTCCTGGTAATTTCTCGACTCGGCCGCGCAAAGCAGTGAATTGCAAAGTGTCAAAAAGCTGGTGCACGTTAGACAGAGAGAAGGATTTACGGTCGAGTTGATCCACCGTGAGTTCGAGTGGAACATCACGCAAGAGTTCAGTGATCCGACGGTTGAGTAAGACCTGAGGAAGGTTCTCGCGAAGGGAGTCCCCTACCTTTCCGCCAACCTTGTCGGCTTGATCAACCAATGAACTCAAACTTCCATACTCATTGATCCATTTTTGGGCGGTTTTTTCACCAACCCCGGGGATACCGGGCAGATTGTCACTCGGATCCCCGCGCAGTGCCGCGAAATCTGGGTACTGCGTCGGGGTCAATTGATACTTTTCCTCAATGGCGGCCTCCGTCATTACCGCTAGGTCAGAAACGCCCTTCTTGGGATAGAGGACCGTCACAGATGATGAGACGAGGGCAAATGAATCTCGGTCTCCTGTCACTATCTCGGTGTCAAACCCCGCCACGCTTGCTTGGGTCGCCAGGGTTGCGATGAGGTCATCGGCCTCATATCCATCTTTTTCCAAGCGTTGAATCGCCATTGCGTCTAAAACCTCTTTGATTAACTCAACTTGACCTTTGAATTCCTCCGGTGACTTGGAACGGGTCGCCTTGTATTCAGGAAACATCTCAGTCCTGAAACTTTTTCGAGAGATGTCAAAGGCAACCGCGACGTGTGTGGGGTTGCAATCCTTGAGCAAGTTGATCAACATGGAGGTGAACCCATAGACGGCATTGGTCGGTTGACCCGTGCTCGTTGAGAAGTTTTCAGCGGGTAAGGCAAAGAAAGCCCGATAGGCCATCGAATGTCCATCGATAAGAAGGAGTCGCTTGGCCGCCATCTTCAGATACTAGTTGCTCGAATGCGCAATAGGATTATTCACTATGTCAAACATGAACGATCTACAGTCAACGGATGTAACAGCCGAAGTTCGCTCATATGGAATGGGCGCCCTCGGTGAGCGAATGGGGATCGACATTGTGAGTGCCACAATTGATTCACAAGGCTTGGCAACCATTACTGGCACCATGCCGGTGGAAGGTAATACCCAACCCTATGGACTACTACATGGTGGAGCGAGCGCAGTTCTCGCAGAGACGCTGGGCTCAATCGCCTCGGCAATCACCGCACATCGGCGACTTGGACTGGGGGCTCTCGTTGTTGGAATTGACTTGAATTGCACCCACCACAAGTCAGCCCGGGACGGAATTGTGACCGGCGTCGCCCATATGGTCAGTGCCGGGAACACCATGCTGTGCAGTGAAATTGTCATCACCAATTCCCAGGGTGAGCGGATTTGTACCTCTCGGCTGACCGCAATGGCCCGCAAGCCTCGGACCTGAAGCTATTTCACACAACTTACTCGCGGGTAACAAACAAATTTCAATCAGGGATACCCCCGCACAAGGTCGACAAATGGCGGTAAGGTTCTCCAATCCCGTGGGTCGTGGGGTCCACGCTAGGGAGCAGTATGTTGCTCACAAAGTGATAACGGTGATTGCAGTGGTAGTTGAGGAACAGCAGGTTTACAAGAGACCCGGAGGTAGCTACACGTGCTTAGACGCGTACGACTAGCACTGGGGGTACTGCTTCTCGCAACCTTGGCTTTTCTGGTCTCCGGTGGTCTCTCCCCCGTTCATGCCGCTGAAACAACCATTACGGGAACCTTGACTACCCCCGGGGGCGTTGCAGTGTCAGGGGTTGTCGTAACCGCTACCGGTCCCGACGGTGTAATCGCGTCGGGTACTTCTGATGAGAAGGGAGTCTTTGTTGTCCCACTCGCCGCAGGTGGCACGTACACGGTAGTGATTGATGTCAGCACACTCCCAGAGGGCATTACCTTGAACAACGAGGAAGATGCGAGTAGGTCACTCCTCGTACTTGGCGGTGAGAAAAGAATCATCATTGGACTATCCGAAGGTGGAGAGTCAGGAATAGTTGCGGAAGCATCGGGTACGGGTGAGCGGGTTGCTCAACTTTTTCTTGACGGAATCCTCTATGGGCTGGTAATCGCCCTAGGAGCCGTGGGTTTGAACTTGGTTTTTGGCACAACCGGTTTGACCAACTTTTCCCACGGCGAGCTCCTCACATTGGGTGCATTCACCGCTCTAGCATTCAATACAGCAGGTCTGAACATAATAATCGCTGCCCCAATTGCCATCGTTTTTGCAGCCCTGGTTTATGGATGGGGTCAAAACCGAATCCTGTGGAGACCCCTGCGTAGGCGCAAGACCGGTCTCATCGCTGCCATGATCGTCAGTATTGGGTTGGCAATTCTCCTCCGATACACACTTGTTCTCTTTTTCGGTGGTGCTCCACAAAGCTACCAGCAGTTCGCCGGACAAGCCGGAATCACTGTAGGGCCGTTCAACACCACCCCAAAAGCGCTCATTCTGGGGGCACTGGCCATTGTCGCTCTCGCCGCAACCGTGATCTGGCTCCAGCGCTCGCGAATTGGCAAGGCCACCCGAGCGGTATCTGATAACCCTGCACTCGCATCGGCCACGGGAATTGACGTGGAGCGCGTTATTTCTGTGGTGTGGATCATTGGTGCGGGTCTTGCGGCCTTTGCAGGCATTTATCTTGGCTTGACTCAAAACACTGTTTGGAATATGGGGCAACGAATTCTGCTCGTGCTATTCGCAGCAGTTATTCTGGGTGGTTTGGGAACTATTTATGGCGCAATTGTTGGCGCAATGGTCGTAGGCATTTTCATCCAGATGACCACCTTGTTCATCCCCACTGAAATGAAGACAGTGGGGGCCCTTTTCTTGATGATTCTCATACTCTTGGTACGGCCTCAAGGTTTGCTTGGACGAAAAGAAAGGGTGGGTTAACCAACATGGACATTGGCCAAGTTTTCACACTCACCATCACTCAAGCTTTCGGCGTTACCGCACTCATTTACCTCTTCGCGGCTATTGGTCTCAATGTTCAATTTGGGTACACCGGCCTGCTTAACTTCGGCCAAGTTGCATTTGTTGCTGCGGGTGCTTACGCCGTCGGTGTCATCGTTCTCACCTTTGATTTGAGTTTATGGCTTTCCATAATTGTCGCTCTCATCGTTTCAACCCTTTTAGCTCTCCTACTGGGCATACCGACCTTGCGTTTGCGCGCGGACTATCTTGCGATTGTCACCATTGCTGCTAGCGAGCTCTTGCGTTTGCTGGTTCGCTCAATCGCCTTCAAAGACGTTTTCGGTGGCGCTCAGGGTCTCAATGGAAAACTAGGTCAAGAGTTCCATGATCTCAATCCCCTGCCCGTAGATTTCACACTACCCATCTTTAGTTGGAGCCGCCAGGATCTTTGGGTTGTCATAGTTGGTTGGAGTCTTGCGCTGCTCTTCACCCTGTTCGTGTGGGGGTTGGTACGGAGTCCATGGGGTCGCGTTGTCAAGGGCATCCGTGAGGATGAAGACGCCGTTGTTTCACTGGGTAAGAACGTCTTTGTCTACAAGTTGCAAGCCCTCATCATTGGCGGCGGTATTGCAGCTTTCGGCGGTATTCTGTGGGCCGTTGCTAAGCAGTCAGTACAGCCGGACACTTTCCAGCCAGACTTCACCTTCTTCGTGTTCACCATCCTGCTTTTGGGTGGTGCGGCCCGAGTATTCGGCCCCATCGTAGGAACGGTAATTTTCTGGTTCCTCCTCGCGGGTTTCGGAGAGGTGCTCAGCTCATTAATCAATAATGGATACATCTCATTCCTCACACCGACCGATGTCGGCTCAATCCGTTTCATGCTCATGGGCCTCGGGCTGATGCTGCTGATGATCTTTAGGCCACAAGGAATATTCGGCGACCGAAGGGAGTTAGCCCTCGATGCCCGCTAATACCGGAAACACCACGAACCCCACGAACCCCACGAACATGGCACCTGGCCGTGCTGCAGCAGTTGAAGCATTGCGCGATGTCGCTCGGCAGCCCGGTTCTTCAAAGCCTGATCCCATATTGATTGCCGACCACGTAAGCCGACAATTTGGTGGACTCAAGGCTGTTGACGTTGCCCACGTTGA
>CAMCYV010000009.1 GCA_945885645.1 Bifidobacterium breve
CGGAAGCGATCCAGGCAGCATTGCGCGATTCTCTCGTTGATGGATTGGGGCTCAAGCCAAAGTTGGCTTTTGGGCCGGTTCGAACCGCCATCTGTGGACAGAAAATATCTCCACCGCTCTTTGAGTCAATGGAGATTTTGGGTAAGGAAGAGTCACTGTTGAGAGTCGAAAATGGACGTGTCGATGCGTTGGCCCGACCTTTGGGCGAGTGATTTTTTCCCGGCGATAGACTATTGCGGCACCCTTGGGGTATGGGGTAATTGGCAGCCCAACTGATTCTGATTCAGTTAGTCTAGGTTCGAGTCCTGGTACCCCAGCGAATCGTGGATTTGCGCGATTTTTCACGGCCCCGTTGTGTAGTGGCCTAGCACGCCGCCCTCTCAAGGCGGTAGCGCGGGTTCGAATCCCGTCGGGGCTACAACGGTGGGAGAGTCCAACCGGATTCTCCCACCCTGAGTTGACACGTAGTGAAGAATGGGAGTTCGACATGGGACGCACATTGGCAGAGAAGGTCTGGTCGGACCACATTGTCCATGAAGGTGATGGACTACCGGATCTGTTGTACATCGATATGCATCTTGTCCATGAAGTCACCAGTCCGCAAGCATTTGATGGATTACGGGCAACCGGTCGCCCACTGCGTCGGCCCGACCTGACGGTTGCCACCGAGGATCACAATATCCCTACGGTCGATGTTGACAAGCCAATTGCAGACCCCATTTCGCGTATCCAGGTTGAGACACTGCGTAAAAACTGTGAAGAATTTGGAGTCACACTTTTTCCGTTGGGTGATCTGGAACAAGGGATTGTGCACGTTGTTGGGCCGCAGATGGGCCTCACCCAACCCGGTATGACAATCGTGTGTGGGGATTCACACACAAGCACACATGGCGCATTCGGCGCTCTTGCATTTGGGATTGGTACCAGCGAAGTTGAGCACGTATTGGCCACCCAAACCCTGCCGCTCAAACCATTCAAAACCATGGCAATTAATTTTGAGGGTGAATTACCTCTAGGAGTCAGCGCAAAAGATCTCATCCTCGCCGTGATTGCCCAAATTGGCACCGGAGGCGGTCAAGGCTATGTCCTGGAGTACCGGGGCGAAGCGATCAAAGGGCTGTCGATGGAAGGCCGGATGACAATTTGCAATATGTCAATTGAAGCGGGCGCTCGCGCCGGCATGATTGCCCCCGATACAACAACCTTTGAATACATCAAAGGAAAACCACATGCACCAAAGGGGGAGGACTGGGAAGCCGCCCTCGCTTACTGGGAAACACTTGTCGCGGACCCAGATGCGAAATTCGACAAAGAAATCACGATAGACGCAGCTGCTTTGCGTCCATTTGTGACCTGGGGGACTAACCCGGGCCAGGGTTTGCCACTGGATCAGTCGGTTCCCGATCCACAATCATTTTCTGATGCGGTTGAACGCGAGGCTGTGGAAAATGCCCTCGCTTACATGGATCTTCGTCCTGGTCAACCACTCAAGGAAATTGCAGTTGATACCGTTTTCCTTGGGTCCTGTACTAACGGTCGCATTGAGGATCTACGCGCCGCCGCACATGTCATCAAAAATCGAAAGGTCGCGCAGGGTGTTCGACTCCTTGTCGTCCCAGGATCAACGCGGGTGCGGATTGAGGCCGAGCATGAGGGTCTGGACCAAATTTTCCTTGACGCAGGTGCCGAGTGGCGCGGAGCCGGTTGCTCAATGTGTCTCGCTATGAACCCGGATAAATTAACGCCCGGTGAGCGAAGTGCATCAACTTCGAATCGTAACTTCGAAGGTCGTCAAGGACCTGGCGGTCGAACGCATCTAGTTTCTCCAGAGGTTGCGGCTGCCACTGCAGTTCGAGGCACTCTCAGCGACCCAACGGACTTGGTGGAGGTTTAAACATGGAGGCATTTACCGTTCATACGGGCACGGCGGCACCACTGCATCGAAGTAATGTTGACACAGATCAAATAATCCCTGCTGAATACCTCAAGCGAATCACCCGGCACGGCTTTGAAGACGCGTTATTTGCCAGCTGGCGCAAGGACCCAGAATTCGTGCTCAACCTTCCGCAGTACGAAGCAGCCTCGATCTTGATTGCGGGCCCCGATTTTGGGACTGGATCTTCACGCGAGCACGCCGTTTGGGCCCTCCAAGATTACGGTTTCAAAGTGATTCTTAGTTCGCGCTTTGCCGATATCTTCCGGGGGAACTCGGGTAAGGGCGGGTTACTCACCGCGGTCATCCCGCAAGATGCCATTGAGAAACTGTGGGAAATCACCGAAGCTAGCCCTTCCACCCCGGTAACAGTGGATCTGCAGGAACGTTGTGTCACTGCTGGAAGTTTTAGTTGCGATTTTGAAGTCGATGATTACGTTCGCTGGCGCCTGCTGGAGGGTCTCGATGACATTGGGATCACTCTTGAACATGCTGATGCAATAGGCGAGTTTGAAAAAAAACGCCCATCATTCAAGCCTGTTCTCAACTAACACTCGCAAAGTCACAAGGTCACAAATCACCTGGCATGGGTATGTGAAAGATGTTGCGTGGCAACGCCTTTTGGCGTGGCTAATCCGAAATATTGACATTCTCAAGTTAGATTTAGGTGTTGGTCACAAGATCAACCTGATCACCCTCCGGAGGGGTTAAATCGTGAACAAAGCAGAACTCATTGATGCAGTAGCGGGCCGTGGCGGCGTTAGCAAGCGTGAAGTCACCGAAATCGTTGATGCATTCATCGAAGAAATCAAGATGTCCGTGGTTCGTGGCGACAAAGTTGCCATAAGTGGATTTGGAATCTTCGAAGCCCAAGCTCGTCAAGCCCGTCTTGGCCGTAACCCTCGTACGGGAGAAACCGTAAAGATCAAGGCGACGAAGCTTCCTAAATTCCGTCCAGGTGCAGAATTCAAAGCCGTTGTATCCGGTGCAAAGAAAATCGCAACCGCGACTCCTAAAAAGGCCGCTCCTAAGAAGGCCGCAGCCAAGAAAGCTCCTGCTCGTCGTAAGTAGTTTTTACTCAGTAGGTGGTCGCATCCCATTGGGTGCGGCCACCTAATTGTTTTTAGGCAGCATCAACGCTACAGCTTGATGTTTTTGTTTGCGGAGTCGATCCGAATCCTCTGCCCAACTCTTGGGGCGATTAAGTCCGAAATATCGTAATCAGGGTAGGAGCATTGGAGACCTGATTCATCGATTGCTGTAATTGGGTTTGTCCCGGATATCGTTGCGATGTTCATGGTGGGTTCACTTAATGCTTGTAACGTGTGTGCCCCTACGCCGATGCGAATGGCATCCCAAAGGTCTGTGGAAGTATCAACGTCGCGGTGGGCACCTGCAGAACATGGAATCTCAACCGCCCCATGCATCCGGTGAGCCGCACGGGATCGAACGCCAAATCGGGGTTTCGCGTCAGATCCTGGTCGGCGAGCCCACATTGTGCTGCCTGTGCCATCCGAGTCGCAGGTGAAAGAACTATCGTGGTGAGCAGCTTGTTCCAGGAATAGATCGACATCTTGTGTGCGCAGACAGGGTAGGTCGCCCAAAGCAATCACAACGCCGTTGCCCTCTGATGCGCTCTCTGCGCACTCTAGCCCGAGATCCAAGGAGTCAAGAAGTCCAGTGGGAGAGCCTTCCATGATGACATCTCCACCCAAATCTTCAACGAGGGAAGCAACTTCCGCATCTGCGGTGATCACGGTGAGTCGAGCCACTTGGGCAGAGCCGATAAGCGCCGCGACAGTGTCAGCCAGGAAAGGACCAGCTAAATCATTTCTGCCTAGTCGAGACTTTGAGTTGTGAAGCGCCTTAGCGGGAACTAACGCGTGCCACTTGACCTCGGGGGGTGCGGGCTGATCCAACATGGGCCCATTCAACCGGGTCGACAGGTACGCTGATGAGGTGGCTGGACATACGACAAGGCGATCCAAAATTGGTCTGGGTTTTCGGATCGCCGTTTTTTTCGGCCTGCCATTTCTCACGATCTTTACAAAATGGAATTGGCGAGGTTTTGAACAACTCTCGCAGCACGATCGCGGGATCGATGGCGGGATTATTGTGGCGACGAACCACACTTCCTGGTTTGATCCGCTGGCCGTGGCCCACCCTTTATGGGCACATGACCGCCCGCCGCGGTTTTTGGGCAAGGAATCTGTTTTCAGGGTGCCCATTTTCGGCTGGATTATTTCCAGTGCGGGGCAGATTCGGGTTTACCGTGAATCAAATGAGGCAGTCTTTGCATTCCGAGACGCAGTAGTCGCCGCAAGATCGGGTGAATGTGTGGTCGTTTATCCCGAGGGCACGATCACACGTGATCCACACTTGTGGCCGATGCAGGGGAAAACTGGAGCGGTTCGTATCGCTTTGGAGTCAGGCTGCCCTTTGTTTCCAATGGTGCAATGGGGGTCTCAGAACGTAATTGGACCGTATAAGAAGCAGCTTCGACTGTTACCCCGAAAAACAATGTATGTCTGGTTGGGCGAGCCAATAGATCTATCCCGCTATCGTGACAAGGAATGGACCCCCGAATTACTCCATGAAGCTACAGATCAACTTATGCTCACCATTGCACGCATGGAAGGTGAGATCAGAGGAGAGGCTCCGCCGGCTGTGCTCTATCGTCATACCGTGAATAACAGGAGCGAGCGTTGACGAAGGTTGCCATGATGGGTGGCGGATCATGGGGAACGGCCTTTGCCGCGGTAGTTGCCGACGCAGGTTCGCAGGTGACACTGTGGACTCGGAGTGAAGAAATCGTTGCCGACATTAATGATTGTCACCGAAATAGTCGGTACCACCCAGGCGTTGATCTACCCGAGTCAATCGTTGCTACAACCAATCCCCAGACCGCTCTAGAAGACGCTGAGATTGTGGTCTTTGCCATACCCGCTCAGTCACTTCGCGGGAATTTAGTTGAGTGGGTGAAGTGGATTGCCCCCGACGCATTGTTTGTAAGCCTGATGAAGGGTATTGAACTGGGCACATTAATGCGAATGAGCGAGGTCATCGTCGAGACCACGGGGGCTAACCCTGATCGCATTTCAGTGGTCTCCGGGCCTAATCTCGCCCGGGAAATTATTGCGCGTCAACCGACGGCAACTACCGTAGCCGCACCTACCGAAGAGGGTGCAATCGCGATCCAAAGAGCATGCACCACAGACTATTTCCGCCCGTATTGGTCAACGGATGTCATCGGCACGGAGATCGGTGGAGCCGTCAAGAACGTGATCGCATTGGCCAATGGAATAGCGGTCGGTATGGGCTTGGGTGAGAACTCCCAATCATCCTTGATAACTCGTGGGCTAGCCGAAATTGGCCGACTGGGAGTTGCTCTCGGCGCCGACCCCTTGACATTTCAAGGACTCGCAGGGGTTGGTGACCTTGTGGCTACCAGCCAATCTCCACTTTCGCGCAACCGGACCTTTGGTGAGAATCTAGGTAAAGGCCTCACGGTTGAAGAAACGATAGCAATCACCAATCAAACATGTGAGGCGTATAAGAGTTGCCAGCCTATTTTGGAGTTGGCACAGAGGTCAGGTGTGGAAATGCCAATAACGCAAGAAGTGGTGGAGGTCCTGCACCAAGGAAAACCACCACGAGAGTTATTGAAATCTTTTATGGCGCGCGACACTAAATCTGAGATCTAGATTTTGCTCCCACTAATTAGTGCCCGATTTAGGTCTAGCCAAAGGTCATTGGGGTGTTCAATCCCAAATGAAAGTCGAATAAGGTTTTCAGGCACACCGTGGCTTTCAAGCGGCCATCTGCGCCGGCGTTCAAGGAGTGATTCAACCCCACCCAGGCTTGTCGCATATGTCCACAGCCGAGTTGATTCACATACTCGATCTGCACTGCCAGCAACTTCAATTGCTGCGATTGTGCCCCAACCGGGGTATCGCAACCGCAGAACATTTGGGTGAGATTGCAGCTGTGAGACAAGTGAAATAGCGTTGCTTTCAGATTTTTCATACCGGATAAACAAAGTTCTCAATCCGCGCAAGGCAAGGTAACAATCAAATGCACTCGGCATAGCACCCAGCAACACGCGTCGGACGTGCAGTTGTTCCCAGTTGGCGTGATCCTGAGCAACCACCGCGCCCATCAGAAGATCGGAATGACCACTGAGGATTTTGGTGACACTGTGTAAAACGAAATCCGCCCCCATTACCAGGGGATTCTGGCGCACGGGACTCGCAAATGTGTTGTCCACGATTGTTGTAACACCACAAGTGCGAGCGTGAGCGAGCAATATTTCGAGTTCGGCGACTTCAAGCAGTGGATTGGTGGGGGATTCAAGCCAGAGAACTTGGGAGTTGGGAAGCAGGTCAATGATGATTTGAGTTTGGGTGACATCACACGTTGTGAGTTCGATCTGACCACGCTCATGTAATTCCCGCAATCGCACCGCCACTCCCGTGTACGCGGTCGTGGGTGCAATGACTTTTGCACCGATTGGCCACAGGTCCATCAACGCATTGGCTGCAGCCATGCCTGAGGAAAAAACAATTGCAAGGCCATTCTCCAATCCCCCGAGGGCTTCCTCCAATGCCGAGGCACTTGGGTTTGCTTCCCGGCCATATTCAATTGCTCCGCCGGCGTGAAAAGTTGAAGCGGGAACTATTGGAGCATTGATCGGGTTATCGGGCACCGCGGGTGGTCGACCTGATCTCACCACCCAGGTGCTGGGATCCAGGTCCGTGTATTCCATTGGCACACCCTAATGGCCACCCTTTGTGAACTGGGTTGTATTTCCTTGGAGTGCATCTACAACAATTGAAGTCATGGCGGGTACGGTGAGGGCATGCCGATTGATTCCGGGACACGCATCGCGCTCGTATTTGGTGGGATCGGTCAAGAGCACTCAATTTCGTGTGTAAGCGCCAAGTCGGTACTCCAAGCCCTTGTCGACTCGGGCCACGAAGTGGTGTGTATCGGTATCACGCGTCAGGGAAATTGGGTAGAGGTTCAGCCCACGGAGGTTGCGAGCTACGTCATCACCGCTGACCACTATCCAGAGGTGGTTGATCGCCCAGAGTCAATCCGGCTTGTCATGAATTCGGAATGCCCGGGTGTGGAGATCAATGGAGAGTTCACGGCAGTTTCAGTGGTTTTCCCCGTTGTACATGGCGTAGGTGGCGAGGACGGTGCTATCCAAGGACTGTGCCAAAGCATGGGGATACCTGTTGTTGGTTCGGGCGTGCGTGCGTCTGCAATCTGCATGAACAAGTTGAGCGCCAAAGAGTTGGTTCGTGCAGCAGGGATTGATTCTGGTAGCTGGTTTGGTCAAAACGATTCACAGGCAATTTCTGCTCCATTTGCCGATCCCTTCCCGTTTCCGTGGTTTGTGAAGCCGGTTACGGGGGGCTCTTCAATTGGGATTACTCGCATTGAGGCCCCCGCCGACTATGAACCTGCGTGCAGAGAAGCATTCCTTAGCTCGAGTCAAGTAATTGTGGAGCAAGGATTGATTCGCCCGCGTGAATTGGAAGTCGGCATTCTGGTAGGAGAGGCCGGAGCCGTAGCCAGCCCAGTTGGTGAAATAAAGGTCAAAGAGGGTTTCGACTATTACGACTTTGAAGCAAAATACATTTCTGATGGCGCAGAGTTAACTGTCCCGGCGCTACTTCACCCCAACGTGGCGCATGAAGTCCAACAACTTGCCATTCAAATCTTCGAGTTGTTGGGGTGTGCGGGATATGCGCGAATTGACTTCTTTCTCGACGGCGAAAGAATAGTTTTTAACGAAGTCAACACTATTCCCGGCTTTACCCCGATTTCTATGTTTGCCCGCATGTGGTCGCATGCAGGAATTGACTTCCCGCGCATTGTTGACCAGCTAGTGCGCTCAGCCTCCTAGAGTACTGATTGCCGAACTTAGCTCGGTCAGTATGTCTGCGGTAGTTTCATATGCCATCGGTATTGAAACTTCGACTAATTCGATTGTTTCCATGGAAGTGAATCTCACGCCAGCTTCCAATTCCTCTGGGTACCAGTTGATGTCGTTGACCGTGAGAAATTGACTCGCGGCTGAATAGGAATTCGGTATTGCGACCCCACAACGCAGAACGATGGCTGGGTCTCCCCAGGCTTTGGTTCCGGGGGAATTTGGGCTTGTGTCTCGCAATAGTGTCCCACCGAGGCTGACCGGCAGAATCGCGCCCAGTTCCGTGCAGAATGGGGAATCGGCGCCGTTGGCGGGTTCGACATCTAGGGACGAACTGCAAGCGCCAACACCTGCGAAAATGAAGAGTGAACAGGCGATTGCAGCTAAGTTTTTAACCAAGGTTTACAACTGGGCAGGTTAATGTTCTCGTAATTCCGGGAACAGACTGAATCTTTGCAACGACAAGTCGACCGAGTTCGTCCATGGTTGGGGCCTCAGCTTTTACAATCACGTCGTAAGGTCCAGTGACATCTTCGGCGACTGCCACCCCAGATATTGACCGAATCGACTCGACGACGGTGACCGCCTTACCGACTTCGGTTTGAATTAATACATATGCTTGGACCGACATAGCCTCACTCTATATTTGAGCTGAGATTTTTGCCCCAAAGATCACCAGAAAGGCTCAAAGTTGTGAGTTCAGATTCCAGCAGTGGCACCCTTGCCGACCTTGGCGAGTCAGGATTAGTAGCCAAAATTTTGGCGCGGATCGGGGAATCGAAAGTTGCAAGTCCGAGTCTGGAGATCGCCGCGGGAGATGATGCGGCCGTCATGGGCACCTCGGGATCCTCATTTGTCTTTAGTGTTGACATGTACGCGGAGGGGAAGCACTTTCGAACGGATTGGTCTACTGCGATTGAAATTGGTCGACGATGTGCAGCAGGCTCCATTGCTGATGTTTGCGCAATGGGCGCTACCCCGGTTGGGGTTCTGCTTGCAATTGGATTGCCCGCCGTCACCGCTTCACATTGGGTAGGCGAATTTATGGCAGGTTTCATTCAAGAAGCAGAGAACGCAGAATCAATCGTTCTCGGTGGTGATGTCAGTGGGTGCGACAGCATTGTCATTTCGGTTACTGCAATAGGCACCATTGATTCAGGAAACGCAGTTAGTCGATGTGGTGCCCGAGCGGGAGACATTGTGGGGATTTGCGGTCGATCCGGGATGGCTGCTGCCGGACTTAGGGTTTTACAACGTGGTCTGCGTTCACCGCGTGTATTAGTCGATGCGTTTAGGGTTCCCGAACTCGACTACACCGCTGGTGTCCGGGCGGCAATGAGTGGTGCGACTTCAATGATTGATATTTCTGATGGACTGGTTGCTGACCTTGAACACATAGCCCGCGGCTCAGGTGTTGGGATTGAGATAGAAACAAAAAGTATTGTGGTGCCTGCCGAATTAGTTTCGACCGCGGCCGCTTTTGGCGCCGACCCCATGGCATGGATTCTGGCTGGAGGGGACGACCATGCATTTGTAGCAACGTTCCCTCCCAAGAAACGCCTGCCGGCCGGTTTCGTGGCTATTGGAAGAGTAATTCAGGACTCGATCGGAGAGGTCCTCGTTGACGGAGTGCTTTACCGGGATGCCTATGAAGTCTCGCCCGGGTTCCAACATTTTTCGTCGTAGCAGACGATATGTGGGGTGTTTAGGAAGCGCGAGCTACTTTGCCGGCCTTGATGCACGAGGTGCATACATTCAGACGCTTGGGGGTTTTGCCGACCAGCGCGCGAACCCGTTGGATATTCGGATTCCAACGACGGTTGGTCTTGCGCTGTGAATGGGAAACGTTATGCCCGAAGCTAGGGCTCTTTCCGCAGATATCGCAGTTTGCAGCCACAATTACTCCTTCGGTCAATTTAAAGAGGTGGATCCAGGTGGATCCGGTTGGATATAAGGGTCTAATGCGAGAAGATTGCCCAACTCGTGCCAAACCTGAAAAAGAATAGCCGATCAAGTGCAATGTGATGAAGGAGGGGCTATGGGAGCGTCGATCCCAGATTCGGCCTATGCCCCAGCCACTTGTTTTACCCTGCCCATGTTGCACACGTGGCTTGTGGAAGCCCTGAATGGATTACGGGCTGCACGTGAGGAAATTGACGCACTCAACGTGTTTCCCGTCCCTGATGGAGACACGGGAACAAACCTGTATCTCACGGTGGAGGCCGCCTGCACGGCTTTTATTGAACCATGTGAGGACCTCGCCGCAGCCTCAATTGGTGTTGGTCGGGCGGCAATTTTGGGGGCCCGAGGGAACTCGGGGGTGATTTTTTCGGCCCTCCTACGCGATTTGGTGGCTGAACTGGCTAAAAGTCCAGAAAATTTTGCACACGCACTTTCTCAAGGTGCCAGCGGCGCCTATCGCGCTGTCGCAGCACCGGTTGAAGGCACAATCCTTACGGTGGCATCTCACTCGGCTCAGGAAGCTGAGTTGGTCGCATCGCGGGGAGCGGATCTTGCAGAAGTTGTGATTGCAGCGGCTGATGCCGCGTACAACTCATTGCTCCGCACTCCAGATCTACTGGTTCAACTGCGTGATGCGGGTGTCGTTGATGCTGGAGGTCGGGGCTTGGTCGTGGTACTCGACGCGTTGGTCACGGTCTTGACCGGTGAGAAGCCTCAGCGGATGGATCATGAAGTCCACCCGTTGAGTCAATATTCGCCTTTAGGGGAGATGAAAGACGACGACGGCGGGGACATTGAATGTGAAGTCATGTATCACTTCGATGCGAAGGAGAGCCTTGAATTACGAAATGTGTTGGAGAGTCTGGGCACGAGTGTAATGGTTGCCGGGATTGATTCACTGTGGAAAGTTCACGTGCACGTCCCGCTTCATCGAGTTTCTGACTGCATCAATGCTGGGATTGCGCGGGGGATAGTGACCCAGGTCAGCGTCGTACCCCTGGACCTACATTCAAATAACCGAGTGCATCCCGAATCGAGCGTTGTTCGCTCGCGGATTTTGATCGCTGTGACACATGGCCAAGGGATCCAGCGCTTGCTGGAGTCACTTGGTGTGACGTGTATCCCGACTCCAGCACGGCAACAACCATCCGCCGCAGATATCATCGCTGCAATCAAAGGGAGTGAAGCGAGAGAAATCGTCATACTTCCTTCTGATCGTGATACGCATCCAGTCGCTGACATTGCAGCATCGGATATGCGGGCAGCAGGTTATCGCGTTTCAGTAATCCCGAGTCGTGCTATAACGCAGTCTTTGGCAGCTATTGCCGTGCATGAACCTTCACTTGAATTTGATCGTGATGTTGTCTCGATGACACGGGCGGCCAGCGCAACCCGCTACGGTGCGATTACCCGCGCCACACGCGATGTACTAACGATGGCCGGTGCTTGTAAATCTGGCGATTGCCTCGGGCTCATTGACGGTGAAATCAGTGTGATTGAGAGCGAGCTCCTCACCGCAAGTAAAAAACTTTTGAGGAGGATGTTAGCTCCCGGAGCTGAATTACTGACCATTGTCACGGGTAACGAATTGAGCGAATCAGAAATTGAATCATTTCTCGCGTGGGTTAAATCAAGCTATCCATTGATTGATCTCGAACTAGTTTCCGGGGAGCAGCCGTTATGGCCCTTTATTTTCGGGGTCGAATAGTGTGAGAGGTACCGCAGGGTTTTTAAGTACGCCCCTCAATGAACTTATTGGCGGAAAAAGTGCCGCAAGTTTGGAAAAGGCTTTCGGAATCACCCGTGCCGGAGAGCTCCTCAATCATTATCCGCGGAGATACATTGATCGAGGAAAGCTAACAACTTTGCGAAATGTGGAAGTTGGTATTCCTGTGACAATCATGGCTACTATTCAAAGTGTCGAGACTCGACGCATGACCCAAAAGCGCGGTTTTATTGTGGTAGTGAAAGTTACCGATGGAATCGACACCATGGAGCTCACGTTTTTTAACCAGAAGTGGCGTGAGAAAGATTTACAAGTTGGTCGAAGTGGATTATTTGCTGGAACTGTTTCTGAGTATCGCGGGGTGAGAACATTGACGCACCCAAAATTTGCACTCTTTACCGACATCGGAGTTGACATTTCGCAGGAGACTGATGCGATCACGAACTTCACGAACGAAATCATCTCCGTTTATCCAAGTACTCAGGACCTTGCTTCGTGGCAAATTCAGGCAGCCATTGAAATAGTGCTGGCATCCGCGGATGACGTGATTGACCCAATTCCTGCGGAACTTGTCGCCAAACATGAATTCATGTCTAAAGTTGAATCCCTGCATGCAATTCATCAACCAAAAGATCATGAGGAAATTCTTCGGGCTATCCATCGGATCAAATACGAGGAAGCATTTATTCTGCTTGCGCTTATGCGCCAGCGCAAAAGTCAAGCGAAATCAGCGATCGCACATGCTCGGGGAGGATCAGATGGAGCGCTCCGCTCCGAATTCGATGGCTCCCTTCCCTTTGAATTAACCCAGGGCCAACGTGAAGTGGGTGAGGAGATATCGCGGGACCTAGCAAGAAGCATCCCTATGACAAGGTTGCTTCAGGGTGATGTCGGCAGCGGTAAGACAATCGTGTCTATCCGCGCAATGCTGGACGTAATTTCATCGGGCGGTCAGGTGGCCCTGCTTGCTCCAACAGAAGTGTTGGCCGTCCAGCACCTTGAATCCCTTCACATGTTCTTGGAGGGTGTCACCTCGCGAAAGATTCGGGTTGACCTACTTAATGGGGGCATGCCAGTGGCAAAGCGCCGTCAGGTACTCCTTGACCTGCAAAGTGGAGACCTTGACATTGTGATTGGTACTCATGCGCTCCTTGAGGACAATGTGCAATTTTTTGATCTGGGCCTGATCGTGATCGATGAGCAGCATCGATTTGGGGTAGAGCAGCGTGCTCGCATGCTGACAAAGGCCAAAGGCGAGTTGCGTCCACATATGTTAGTTATGACGGCGACTCCGATCCCACGAACTGTGGCCCTCACAATTTTCGGGGATCTTGATGTCTCAACTTTGACGGAGTCACCCTCGTTGCGAGCCGAAGTCCAGACCCACCTAGTTTCGACTTCGGGGATGCCTCGCAGTGTGTCTCGCGTATGGGAACGAATGGCCGAAGAAGTGGCTGCTGGAAATCGAGTCTTTGTTGTATGTCCGAGCATTAACCGAGCAGAAGCTGATCCAAAAAAAGTGAAAACATCGCGTGATCAAACTTCGCAGCCGGAACCACTCGCTTCGGTTGAGGAAACGTATGAATCGTTGAGTCGACAGTTTCCTGAAATTGCATTTGAAATGCTGCATGGCGGATTAGATTCGAAAACCAAGCGCGAGATTATGCATCGTTTTGGGGGAACCGAAGAGCCGCGCGTTGATGTATTGATCGCAACGACCGTTATAGAGGTGGGGGTTGATATCCCGGAGGCAACGATGATGGTGGTCCTCAATGCGGAGCGTTTCGGAATGTCGCAATTACATCAGTTACGGGGGAGAATTGGCCGTGGCTCGCTGCCGGGACTGTGTATTCTCGTTCATGGTTTTTCCCACAGTTCCGCCTCACTCGATCGACTCAGTGCAATGCGAGATTCGCGTGACGGATTTGTGCTGTCGCAGAAAGATCTCGAAATTCGCGGAGAAGGTGACGTCTTGGGACAGGATCAATCCGGGGCGCTGAGTTCCCTTCGTCTGTTAAGAATAATTGATGACTTAGATTTTATTGAAACCGTGCGGATCGAGATCGAGGAGTTGTACGAAGGCAACAATTGGAATTCGGTGTTGCAGTCAATTGACACCTTTGAGATCGCCCGTGCCCAGAATTTGGAAAAGGCCTAATGAGAATTATCTCCGGATCTGCCCGAGGTCGAAAGCTGGAGGTTCCTAAAGCCGGAACGCGTCCCACTTCTGATCGATTAAAAGAGGCCATGTTCTCCTCAATTGAATCTCACCTGGCCCAAAGTGGCGTTGATTGGGGGCAGGTCAACTTCGTTGACCTCTTCGCCGGATCTGGCGCAGTAGGTCTAGAAGCCAAAAGCCGTGGTGCTCAACAAGCAGTACTCGTTGAAAATGAGTTGAAGGCTCGGACCATCATCGAGAACAATGCTTCACGTGCTGGATTGCCAGTTCGAATAGTGAATTCTGACGCCTATTTGTGGGCACCCACATTCGAAGTCAATATTCTTTTTTTAGATCCACCATATGATCATTCTGATACCCAAGTGCAGCAATATTTCGCGAGAATATGTGAGGGCAACCACCTCCCGGGCGCATTGCTCATCTGTGAGCGCGGAGTGAGGTCAGTCTCTCCATTTGCTCTAGTCTCTGAGGAGGTTTTGCCACTTGTTTGGGAGCGAACCTATGGTGACTCTAAACTTTGGTACGGTCAGGTCGGCTCAGATCCGATTAGGGGAGGAATGTAGATGCGAATTGCCGTATGCCCGGGTTCATTCGACCCTGTGACTATGGGACACCTCGACGTATTTGAGCGGGCTTCTCGAATGTCTGACCAAGTAATCGTGGCGGTTCTGGTGAACAAGAAGAAGTCTTCGCTCTTTACCTTGGACGAGCGAATTGAGATGCTCACTGAAGCAACATCCCACCTACCCAATGTTTCTGTGGACTCATTTTATGGGCTGCTGGTTGATTATTGCCGGGACCACAATGTCAATGCGATTGTGAAAGGTCTGCGTGCAGTCAGTGATTTTGACTACGAACTCCAGATGGCTCAGATGAACTATCGGCTAACCCAAGTAGAAACATGCTTTATCTCCACCAACCCGCTTTACAGCTACTTGTCGTCAAGTTTGGTGAAAGAGGTCGCGACTCATGGCGGCAACGTCAGCGGTCTGGTACCTGATGTCGTGTTGAAGCGCTTAGAAGACAAATTATCCAGCACAATATGATGGTGCAGTTTTCCCATTAGTCAAACAAGCAGCAATGTCAGGAGCAAGCATGGATGTGCAGGAGAGACTCGACGAGCTCACCGTTTTGGTGGAAGATGCGAAATCCATGCCTTTATCGGCTTCATGCATTGTCAATCGATCGCAAGTACTCGACATCATCGAAGAGATTCGCCAACTCATGCCAGAGTCGGTGTACCGGGCCGATGAACTTTTGGCGGACCGAGAGGCGGTCGTTCAAGATGGGCGTCGCGAGGCGGATCGCATTCTTGCCCAAGCGAGGGCAACTGCTGACTCACTGGTATCGGAGCACGAGGTTTATCTAACCGCTGTCGAGGAAGCGAACGCGCTCCGCAATGAAGTCGCGGCCCAGACTCAGCAAATGCGAATTGAAACTGATGACTACATTGATGGAAAATTAGCCACATTTGAAATTACTCTGCAAAAGACACTTCAAACAGTTGATCGGGGTCGCGAGCGCCTACGAAGCCAGATGTACCAAGAACTTGCTCCTGATGTGAGCCAGACCTCTGAGTTTTTTGACGCACAATCGGATTAGTGAGTTTCATGGCAATTAATCCCCCCGTTGAACCGGGCTCATTCCAGGTGTCCCTCACGCATTTACCCCGAAGGCCGGGAAACATGTGGGAGTCAGCATTGGAATTTATCGCCCCGTCGGAGCTTGAAGTGGGTATGGCTCGGCTTGCGCCGGGTAGCAAGATGCCGGCAGATATCCGGATCGAGTCAGTCCTTGATGGTGTTCTGGTCAACCTTGACTTTGAATTTGAGGTCGAAGCCGAATGTGCGAGGTGCCTTGAGCCATTCATGTGGACAGATGAAGCCCACGTGACCGAGCTCTTCCTCTATGAAGAAACTGATTCACGTGGGCGCGTTATTCCTGGTGCCATTGAGGAATCTGATGAGTTGACCGTCTTTTACGTCAAAGAAGACAGTTTGGATCTGCTTGAGGTCGTCCGGGACGCAATTGTGCTCGACCTGCCACTGTCGCCGCTGTGCCAACCCGACTGCCTGGGGATCTGCCAAGAATGTGGGGAAAAACTCGAAGATGCCTCGCACCAGCACGAAAGTCTGGACCAAAGGTGGGCCGTCCTCGAGGGACTATTAGATGTGCCCAAATCCGACCCCTTAGGCTAGATCAAATAGCACTAGTGCGATACTTCACTGCGCAAACTAGTGCAACCACTACTTGAAAGAGGATCCAGTGCCAGTTCCCAAGCGGAAAACCTCGCGATCAAACACCCGTCATCGACGGTCACAGTGGAAAGCCGTTGCGCCTAATCTGGTCATTTGCGTTCGGTGTAAGGAAAAGCGTATCTCCCATATCGCATGCCCAACTTGCGGAACCTACGCAAAGCGCCGCGTTCTCGACGTTTAGTCGATCACTAACCATCCGAATCAAGCGGGGGAGTTATTGCTCGCAATGGACGCAGACCAGCATTCGATAAGCACTTTGCTCGCGGTACTGGACTGCGAGTGTGAAAAAGAATTACTGGAACTGGCGCTGGTTCACCGGTCGTTTTCATATGAGAACGGTGGTATTCCCACCAACGAACGACTTGAGTTTCTTGGAGATTCGGTTCTCGGCGTAGTTGTTACTGATTTTCTTTATCGTGAGTTTCCCGACCTCCCAGAGGGGTCTCTGGCTCGAATGAGAGCTTCCGTTGTGAATTCACAGGCGTTGGCAGATGTTGCGCGAACTCTTGGTCTTGGCAAGTATGTTCGTTTGGGTCGAGGCGAAATTAGTTCCGGGGGTAGTGAGAAGACTTCCATTTTGGCTGATTCGCTGGAAGCGGTCATCGGAGCGATTTATTTGTCGGGTGGAATCGTTGCCGCCGGCCAATTTATTCATCGAATTTTTGACCCACTGATCCTTGCTGCCTCAGAATTGGGCGCTGGCTTAGATTGGAAGACATCCCTACAGGAGATTTGTGGGGTTTTAGAAGTGGCCTTGCCGATCTATCTCGTCACGGACTCAGGACCTGATCACGCAAAAGAATTCACGGCGCATGCGCAAATAGCCGGCGAGAATCTTGGATTCGGTGTGGGCAGTTCAAAAAAGGCGGCCGAGCAGATTGCTGCAGAACAAGCCTATGGTGAGTTGATAACTCGGTTTCCCGATGCCCGAACTTCCTGAGGTCGAAGTAGTTCGTGCAGGGCTTGAAAATTTAGTATTGGATACCAAAATTGGCGCGGTGCGCATTCACCATGAACGAGCGGTTCGCCAAAATGTCGGTGACTTGACCCAACAACTTGAGGGCGCTGCAATCGTGCGAGTCGCTCGCCGTGGCAAATACATGTGGCTCGAACTTGATCGACCGTTTGTCCTGATGATTCATTTGGGTATGAGCGGCCAGATTAGAGTCAATGCTTCACCTTCAGGGCACCCACATGTTCGACTGGATTGGAATGTGATTCGAATGGGTGAACGTAATCGCTACTTTGAATTTGTGGATCAACGAACCTTTGGTGGATTGCGTATCTCGGATCAGGATCACAACGGGGAACCGTCGGCGATTTCTCATATTGCACGGGATCCGTTTGATCCGCTGTTCGACGCTGGTCAGTTCGCGGATTCCCTCACAAAACGTTCGACTCAGGTCAAAAGAGCGTTACTTGATCAAAATCTCATTTCCGGAATCGGGAATATTTACGCGGATGAGAGTTTGTGGCGAGTCGGTCTTGACGGAACCACTCCATGTGAACGACTCGATCGATCAACCGCGCTAGAAATCGTGACCGCTGTCACGCAAGTGATGAATGAGGCGCTTGTTGCTGGGGGGACAAGTTTTGATAGTTTGTACGTGAACGTGAATGGCGAATCCGGCTACTTTTCCCGGTCACTTTCTGTTTATGGCCGCGCTGGAGAGCCCTGTGAGCGCTGTGGAAATCCCATTACGAGAAGCCGGTTCATGAATCGATCAAGTTTTCATTGCCTTACCTGTCAGCCCCCGTGGTTGCTGCCGAAATAACACTTTGCACACCGGTAGGATCAGGCTCACTATTTAACCTTGTGCGCACAAACAGAGTGATCTGGATGAGTGCCAAATTGACAGGATGATTATCGCGCCGTGCATCTAAAATCTCTCACCTTAAAGGGATTCAAGTCCTTTGCGTCGTCGACGTCACTTCAATTTGAGCCCGGTGTCACGTGTGTTGTTGGGCCTAACGGTTCAGGTAAATCAAATGTGGTCGACGCACTGGCATGGGTGATGGGCGAGCAAGGAGCAAAGTCTTTACGCGGTGGAAAAATGGAGGATGTAATTTTCTCCGGGACTTCCGGACGGGCTCCGCTAGGTCGCGCAGAAGTATCGCTCACTATCGACAACTCCGACGGGGCACTCCCGATTGAATTTGCCGAAGTAACGATTTCGCGGACGCTGTTCCGCAATGGTGGTTCTGAGTACGCGATCAATGGTGAGCAATGTCGGTTACTTGATGTGCAGGAGTTGCTCAGCGATTCCCGTATTGGTCGAGAGATGCATGTCATTGTTGGTCAGGGTCAGCTTGATTCAATCTTGCAGGCAACCCCTGAGGATCGTCGTGGCTTTATTGAAGAGGCTGCAGGAGTTTTAAAACACCGCAAGCGCAAGGAGAAAGCCCTTCGCAAGCTTGACTCAATGGCAGCGAACCTCACCCGACTTAATGATTTAACTGCCGAATTGCGCCGCGCACTTAAGCCGCTCGGTCGACAGGCGGAAGTTGCCCGGCGGGCGACCGTGATTCAGAGTGATGTCCGAGATGCTCGCCTTCGACTTATGGCGAATGATCTTTCGGAGCTGCGAGTTGCTTTGGAAGCTGATGTGGCTGACGAAAGTGCTTTGCGTCAAAGACAGGGCGAAGTAGAGGCAAAGATAGCGATACTTCGCGAACGCGAGAGCGTAGCCGAGTCACTTGAGCGTGAGCTAGGGCCGGAGTTGGTGAAGAACCAGGAAACATGGTTTGCACTGAGCAGCCTTCGTGAACGGTATCTAGGGTTAGTGCAATTGGGCGCTGAGAAGGTGCGAAACCTTGCACCTGAACCTGAAGAAGTGAAATCAGGCCGCGAGCCTGAGGCACTGGAGGCGGAGGCTCGCTCCCTGCGAAGCCAAGAGTTTGAGTTGACCCGCCAAGTTGAGTCACTGGGCCAAGCCTTGTCCGAGGCAGAGGTTGCCGAGCAAGGCGCCATTCGGGCTCTGAGCCAGGAAGCAGCCCGGGTTGCAGACATTGAGAGCGCACAGATTGCCCATCGCAAAAAAATTGATGACCTAACGGCGTCAAAGAACAACATTACTGCGCGTCTAGAGACCCGTGAAATAGAACTAACTCGTCTTGCAGCCCAAATTGGCGAGGCTAAAGAACGAAGTCAAGCGGCTCAAGCGCAATTCCAAGAGGTCGAAGTGTCCGTGATTTCTCACGGAGCTGGTGAAGAAGGGTTGGACTCCGAGCACGAAATTTCACAGGAGTTACTTGCACGCGCAGACACAAAAGTTCGTGAATTGCTGAGCGAAGAAGCCCGCCTTGATCGTGAAAAAGCTGCATCTACCGCGCGACGTGATGCACTTGCTCTAGGTCTTGAACGCAAAGATGGATCTGCAGCCTTAGTTGACTCTGGTCTTGAGGGATACATCGGAACCTTGAGTTCATTAATTCACGTCGAAAATGGATACGAATCCGCAGTTGCCAGCGCCCTAGGAAATTTGTCATCCGCTGTCGTCGTATCCAATATCGATCTGGCAATGGATGCACTCGTGTTCTTAAAGAACGAAGAGGCGGGCAGATCCAATGTGCTCGTGGCTGAGTTCCCTGCAGAACCCGCTCTTCATGAACGTGCAGCACCGGTTGGCAGATGGCTGGTGGATTGTGTCCGGATTGATCCAATCGTGTCCTCGCAGGTTGAGGCCCTTCTCAATCGTTTCGTGGTTGTTGATTCCCTTGACGAGATGCGTGAGAGCGCTCGAGCGAACCTCGGAGTTTCATTGGTGAGTCGTCAAGGGGATTCCATTGATGCAGGAATCATCGAAGGCGGCTCATCGAATAGTCCTAGCCTGCTGGAAGTTCAGGCCGCTTTTGACCAATCAGAAACTGCAATTGCACACCTAGAGCGGGAATCACAAAGAATTGCTTTTGAACTGGCCGCTGCTAAGAATGAACAGGAAATCGCGGTAAAACGAGTTGAATCAGCGCTATCACTCCTGCATGAATCCGATGCAGAACTTGCCGCAATAGCTGAAAAACTTGGTGCACTGGGCCAGCTCTCCCGAAATGCATTGTCCGAAGCCGAGCGACTTGAGGCGGCCATGTTGAGCACCCAGGCAGCACATGAACGGGATCGGGAATTATTGGCTGGCCTCGCTGCTGAATTGGAAACCTTAGAAAGCATTGAAACACCTAGCGTGGGTGAGGATCAAAGGAACGCTTTGGATCAAGCTCTCGCCCAAGCGAGAGCGCACGTTGTCGATTCTCGGCTCGCGGTTCGTACAGCCGAAGAGCGTGTGCGAGCTTTTGGGGAGCGAGCGGTCGCGCTCGAGCTCGACGCCCAAAGTGAGCGCAGCGCTCGGATTGCGGCGATAGAGCGTCGTGAGCGGCGGGCAGCGTCACTGATAGTTGCTCAAGCGCTGCTGACGGGTGCCAAAGTTGCTTTGACCTACACCGAAACTTCCGTGGCCCTTGCCCAACGTTCCCGCTCTCACGCTGAAATGTTGAAAAAGGAACGCGATGCCGAATTGCTTTTCGTTCGCGGGGAAGTACGCACTTTGGTGGACGTACTCGAGAACCTCAAAGACAGTGTGCATCGAGACGAAGTTGCTCGAGCAGAACAGCGAATGCGGATTGAGGTCCTTGAAGTCAAAGCGTTAGAGGATTTTGGAATCGCACCCGGTGAACTCATCGCTGAGTACGGCCCTAGCCAACTCGTACCACCGAGTGCGGTTGCTCCAGGAGATGAAATAGACCTGGACGCACCACTTCCCGAACCGTACCCATTTGTGCGCGAGGAACAGGAAAAACGACTGAGGTCCGCCGAAAAGCAACTTGCGATTTTAGGCAGAGTGAATCCGTTAGCACTCGAGGAGTACTCGGCCATGGAAGAGAGACAGAAATTCCTCACCGAGCAGTTGGAAGATCTCAAGAAAACCCGTGATGACCTACTCGACATTGTCAAAGAAGTTGATGCACGTGTTGAGCAGGTATTCACTGAGGCTTATACCGAAATTGCACGGGAATTTGAAGCGGTGTTTTCACGCCTGTTTCCTGGAGGAGAAGGACGACTTATTCTTACCGATCCAAGTAACATGCTGACAACCGGTGTTGACGTTGAGGCTCGACCACCGGGCAAAAAAGTCAAGCGGCTGTCCCTGCTCTCTGGTGGTGAGCGCTCCCTCACCGCGGTAGCGTTCCTCGTTGCACTATTTAAGGCTCGCCCATCACCGTTTTATGTCCTCGACGAAGTTGAAGCTGCACTTGACGACGTAAACTTGGGCAGATTAATCGACATCATCGAAGAGTTGCGTTCTTCTTCACAGTTGATTGTGATAACTCACCAAAAGCGAACGATGGAAATAGCAGACGCGCTATATGGAGTATCCATGCGTGGCGACGGTGTTACTCAGGTTATCGGTCAGCGCTTACGTGAGGCAGAGCCCGCTTAATGGATGCATTAACGCTCGTCATTGTCGTATCGATCCTTCTTATCGGTTGTGTTATCGGTGCGGTATTTGTTGTAAACCGAGCAAAATCGACGAAATCAATTACTTCACAGCCAAGGCCAGGAATCGACTACTCGCCGGGAGTCGGAGATGACGACTCCGTACCCCGCGACACCGCTCGAAAAACCGTAGAAACAATTTTGATCCCTGACGTATTGGCTGATCCGACGACAACAATCAATGAAATCTCCCCGGCAGTATGGGAGGTTGAAGTTCCAGAACCGGCGCTCGGGCGTTTACACAAGCTTCGCGCTCGGTTGGCCCGATCAAATAGTGTTTTCAGTAAAGGCTTGCTGGGGCTTCTCACGAGTGGCAACCTTGATCAGCAAACATGGGATGACGTCGAGGCAACACTTCTCGGGGCTGATTTGGGCATCGCTGCAACCACGGAATTAATTGCAGCACTCAAGGTTCGAATCGCACAAGCAAATGATTCCAGCGAAGACTTTATGCGGCGAACTTTGCACCAGGAGCTCGTTAACCTGCTGGGCCCAGATTTCGATCGAAGTTTGTGCATCAACGTAGGCGATCGGCCCGCCGTCATTTTGGTTGTTGGGGTCAATGGAACGGGTAAAACTACAACCGTGGGGAAACTATCCCGGGTTCTCATTTCCCAGGAAAAGTCAGTGCTCATGGGCGCCGCAGATACTTTTCGGGCTGCGGCCGCAGAACAACTCCAGACGTGGGGGGATCGCGTCGGTGCTGCGGTGGTCCGCGGACCCGAAGGTGGCGACCCCGCAAGTGTGGCCTTTGAGGCGTGCTCCGTAGCGCGAGATGCCCAAGTCGACGTTGTCGTGATCGATACCGCTGGCCGGCTGCACACGAAAACCGGACTTATGGATGAATTGGGTAAAGTAAAAAGGGTGATTGAAAAGCAATCCCCTGTTGACGAAGTGTTGCTGGTACTCGATGCCACAACCGGTCAAAACGGACTTGTTCAGGCCAAAATATTTAGTGAAGTCGTCGATGTAACGGGAATCGTCCTCACCAAACTCGACGGTACAGCCAAAGGTGGAATAGTGGTTTCGGTTCAGCGCGAACTGGGAGTGCCCGTCAAATTGGTCGGTTTGGGAGAAGGCCCCGACGATCTAGCGCCATTTGATGTTGAAGACTTTGTAACAGCCCTGCTTAATTAACACGAAGTTCACATTCAGTTCCTTAATTCACATGAGTGAAACTTTCTGAAACACTTCTGGAAATAAGTCCTCGCCAATATTGGGTCATGCGATCGGCAATGTGCCGTGGTATTCGCATTCGATAGGAGGACTTCTATGGATTCCGCATTAAATACCGGCGACACCGCTTGGATGTTGACAGCGGCAGCGATGGTGCTGCTCATGATCCCGGGACTTGCATTCTTTTACGGTGGAATGGTTCGTTCAAAATCTGTTCTCAACATGCTCATGATGGTGATGGGGGC
>CAMCYV010000010.1 GCA_945885645.1 Bifidobacterium breve
GTCTACAACCTCACCGCGTGGATAAGTCAACACCCGGGTGGTTCCAGTCGAATCATCGCCATGTGTGGCAAGGACGCATCACAGGCATTTAATGCCCAACACGCAGGTCAAGGATCACCTAACAGCTACTTAGCCGAGTTCCAAATTGGCATAGTAAAGAAAAAACGTTGATCCCTGAGTTTGTTTTTGGTATTCCCGCACATCCACTCATAATTCATGCGGTAGTTGTTCTACTTCCACTAAGCGCAATCGGCATGATCGCCATGATCCTGATCCCACCATTTCGTGGCAAAGTGCAAAAGTATTTTGTTGCTGGGACATTAGTCATTGCAACCGGAAGCGCCTTCCTTGCAACGGAGTCGGGCAAGACCCTCAGCATGGTTGATTCTGTGTCCGAGTACCACCAAGAATGGGGGACCCGTACCTTTTATGCTGCCTTAGGACTTACCGCTCTCAGCGCCGTCTGGTTGTGGCTGGACACCAAACCCGCGTCAATCTACAAGTGGATCACAGGGATACTCGTCGTCGTAGTTTCCCTTACAGCTATTACGACCACCGTTCTTGCAGGGCACTCTGGCGCCGAATCGGTTTGGTTGGAAGATACAGATATGGCAGCCCCAACTGCAGTTATTCCTCCTAAGTCAACTATTGCTCTATCGGAGGTGGCACTACACGCAACAGTCGATGATTGCTGGTCGGTAGTTAATGGAAATGTTTACGATCTCACCCAGTGGATAAATGAGCACCCCGGTGGGAGCGGTCCCGTTGAGTCAATGTGCGGGATTGATGCAAGCACTCCCTTTAATAATCAACACAATGGTCAAGGAGAACCCGAAACTGCACTTGCAAGCTTTCAGATCGGAATACTGGGTTAAGCCCGTTCCGGTGGACCACCTGGTGGATTCTCCAACTGCATCTTTGCCACGTGCTCTTTCCACGCGAGCTCATCCGGATCTTTAACCGTTAACTCGGGGGCAGACGGATCCTCTTCCATTGCTTCGAATCTTTTGGCCCGATCCCGGAAGTACTTACTGATGGACTTGGTCAGGCTGCCATGTTTGCGGTAGCGATTCCAGACCACCACCGCAAAGATGCCGATGATCGGCCATTGAAAGGTGTACACCCAGGCGCGGGTGACTCCTTCCTGAGCTCGACTAAATTCAATCACGGTGGCGTAAGCGCAAAAGGCCAAAACAATTGCTAGCGGCACATGCAACTGCCAAAAATCTTTTCGCTTCTGCTGTGCATCTCTCATGTTGATACCTCAAGACGATCATCAATGGTTTTCGTGGATCGTGGTTGCGCAGGACGCATCAAGATCAGAATGAACAGCACCGCGAAGAGGGTCACAACCCAGAACGACCAAGCCAGTCCACCCGTGATCTCACGCTCCAACCACCACCCGACGAGCGGAATGCCCACTACCGCGAATCCGGCCGTTGACCAGCTCCGATTGAGAGAGAGTGAACTGATGAATTGGTATCCAAGAAAAACAGTCAGCACCGAACCCAGCAGCGCGAACCATTGGGCACCGATGCTTTGGCCAATGGCGACGGATGTAAAGAAGGTGATGAAGAGATACATCCAAATGACCAATGCGATCGCGCTTACATCCGGGTACTTATGGAGGAATTTGATCGTTCCTTTGCCACGTGGGAGCAGATAGAAAAGGGAAAACGGCAGAAACAGACCCAGTGTCAAAAGCGCCACCCAGACTATTTGGTCCCCGGGCTGAAATTCACCAGGGGGCGCCGTGCGCGACAGTGCAACTGAGAGTCCCAGGACCAGGCCCATCCATAGCATCTCGCGTCCAGCCAGCAATGCAATCGCTACATTGTTCAGTGGACCTTGTTCAGCGCTATCGCCAATTCTCTGGCGTGCTCGCCAACCAAATGAAATAAGGACAATAAGAATTGACATTTTTGCCAAAAGGATTGCGCCATAGACGGAGGTGACGAGTGAAATTGGTCCATCAAGTCTCATTGATGCGTTTAGCATTCCACTCTCGACCAGCAGGATCACACTAATGAGGGCCAGTGCACTGAACCTGCGAACAACTACCCCTGAGTCAGGACTGGCGCGCAGTAAATAGATCACTAAGGCAATCAATCCACCAATCCAAGCGCTCATTGCAACGATATGGATTCCAAGGCTGATTGATGCCGCGTTATGGGTGTCCATCATGCTGGAATGGCCGGTGAACCCCGGCAGGAAAGCCGCAATAATTGCGAGTGCTGAAATGATTACCCCAGTGGTGCGATCAAGCACCACCCAGCCTAAAAACACTATAAAAACAAGTACTACAGCTTGGACCAACATGACTTGGCCAACGGTGGTCTGCGAAAGGAGCGACCACCAAACGTCTAGGTTAAGTGAATCCGAAATTGAAAAAGCCAGTACCTCGGAAACGGTGAAGACCGATTGGGCCACAATGGCCAGGACCCACACCAATGCGCTCAAAGATGTAACCCGCCCTAAGAGGGCATCGGGCTTCGGTGCTAAAACCCCTCCAACGAGCGCAGATCCAACGGTGAGTGCCATCGCGACATCTCGGATCAACAAACTTAAAGGCAATCCCCACAAGGTTAACTCGGGAACCGTTGGCAATCCTATAATCTGATTTTCGCTCAATGCCCCGATCATGGCTAGCACCAAATACATTGAAGCTAAGGAACAGACACCAGCCAGCAGGAACGACCCGCGTGTGGAAATCTGATTGTTTAATCGAATGGGAAGCATCTAGCTACTGCTGTTTAAAGGTTCCAAATATCGCTGGATCGGTATTTGGGCTCACAACCAGGAAGGTTGTCAGGATCGCGCCAAGCAGGAATGCAACGCAAACCCATGTCATGTAATAGCTAGTCAACTGGGCCTGGTACCAATTTGTCTTGTCAATGAGTCCTTTGCGTGCCCGCATGAAAATCCCCATGCCGAGAAACAGCAAAAGAAGAAGATGGAAAATGTTACTCGCACACAAGAGCAACACGGCTGACGCGTAGGCGCCATCTCCTGCATCAAACGGGAAGGTACTGATTTGGATCCACTGGAACACCAATGCGGCCACTGTTACAAGGAATGAAAGCCCTGCTCCGACCATTAATCCGGCATGGTTTCCACTTCGTGCACTTCGGTACCCAAACCACATCAACGCGGTAGCAGCCACGACTACCAGAAGGATCGCCCAGAAGGGCCATTCGACCGCAAAACTTGCAGTCGGCGGTGTCGTTGGAAGAGCGGTATTTGTTTGACTGGCGGTGAGTGTCGCTCCGGGAGGAGCCCAACCACCGTTGACGTTGAGTGACCACAAATAGGTGTAACTAATTACCAGCGCGATCGTGCCAGCGACGTCAGCAACGATGAAAAACCACAAGCCCAGCCGTGAACGCCTGGCCATCGTTGCAATTGGTTCCCCTGTTGTTGGCGAAACGGGGAGAGTCGAAGTGCTCACTTGGTACCCGCTTTCTCCATGAGGTCTTGGTCAGTTGAATCGAGCTCGGCCTCATAGGGGTCTGGGACGCCGTAGTCGTAGGGGCGCTCTGTCACGACCGGCAGCACGGGGAAGTTCTCCAAGGGAACCGGAGTTGCTGTCTGCCATTCAAGGGACTTGGAGCCCCAAGGATTGCTGGAGGCAAGGACTCCCGAACGCCATGAAGTGATGATTGCCGAGAGGAAGATCAACATTCCTATCCCAATGACGTAGGCGCCAATCGTTGAAATCCAGTTGGAAAGATTGAACTGATCATCGAAATTAAGTACTCGTCGGGGTTGGCCCTGCAATCCGGCAACAAACATGGACATAAACGTGATCTGGAAACCGATGAAGGCGGTCCACAGTCCGATCGAACCGATTCGCTCGTCCAAGAAACGACCCGTCATTTTGGGGAAGAAGAATGCAATTCCGGCCATCGCGCCAAAAAGGCCCGCTCCCATAAGCATGTAGTGGAAGTGGGCTACCACAAACATGCTGCCGTGGAAGTACTGGTCGGCCGGCACGTCCGAGAGATATACCCCGGTGACGCCACCAATCATCTTGTTGAAAACAACCGCGTAAACCGCCATAAGCGGCAGTCGAGTCCAAGCGGTACCGCGCCAGAAAGTGCCAATCGCAACGAGTACCAAAAAGCCCACCGGAATCGAGATCAACTCAGTTGAGAGCATGAATGGGTAGTTAGCGGCGGGCGCCCAACCTGTCATGTACATGTGGTGGGCCCACACCAAGCCACTCAATGCAACTACGCCAACGATGCCCGCCACTGCAAAGTTGAATGAAAACAAAGGTTTGCGTAGGAATACCGGCATCAATTCAAGGGCCACGGCCATGGATGGAATCAAGATGACATAAACCTCAGGGTGACCGAGAAGCCAAAAAAGATTCTCATAGAGCCAAACACTGCCGCCGTTCAGCGGGTCAAAAAACGAAGTGTTAAAAACTCGGTCGCTCAACCCAAGAATCTGTGCGTACTGGAAAAATGGGAATGCATAAAGCCCCATTACTGATGCCGCAAAAATTCCATAGACAAAAATTGGCGTGCGCGACCAGGTCATGCCTTTTGCACGCATGGTCAAGATTGTGGTCATCAAGTTGACGCTCGCGACTGCCGTGGAAACCGCAAAGACAATAATGGTCAACTGGTAACCCAGCATTCCAGGAGGTGCCTGTGCTGCCAGCGGGTAATACACGGACCAGCCGTCTTGGATTCCGCCCATAAACATCGAGCTGACCAGCATCGGAACCGCGGATACAAATAGCCACAGAGACAAAGCATTCAAGCGTGGGAACGCCATATCACGGGCACCGATCATCATGGGGACGATGAAGTTACCTAGTGGCCCACTAATAATAACAATCATGCCAATAATCATGGCAATTCCATGAGTACCAATCATGCTGTTATAAAACGAGGGGGTGAACAGCGAAGTCCAGGTCATACCGAGTTCTGTTCGAATAAGCATGGCAAGCAAACCAGCAAAACCAAGAACAAGCATTGCGACTATTAGGTACTGAATTCCCACGACTTTGTGATCGGTGGTGTATTTCCAGTAGCGCTTGCGGCCGAGGTCTTTTCCGGCCATGTATTCGGCGTCCGAGTGGGTAATGTCTCGACCCACAACCCATCGCAATGGGCCAACAAACGCACCCATTCCCAACATGAATCCGATGAACCAGCCAAGGAGAACTGCAAGATACACATAGGTTGGTTCCATCGGGGCGAAAGTGTCACTTGATGCTGAGCTTGGGGTGATTATCGCCGTGATCCAACCGGCGATGGTTGCCAATCCAATGCCACCGACAAGCCCTGTGCCAAAGTTCAGCCTTCTCATTACGCCGCCAGCCGCACCATGTTGTGGTGGTTGTGGAACTTCGGAACCAAATACTGTTTTCGTTTCTACCGCTGCGTCAACGCTCATGAGGTCTTCTTTCCTCCGCTTTCACGGACCCATGAATCGAAGGCGTCCTGTTCTAGTACCTGAATTTGCGTTTGCATAAAGGCATGGTGCATTCCGCACAACTCGGCGCAACGGACATTGAATGTGCCCAACTTGTTTGCGGTTACGCCAGTCTGAGTGATCGCGCCGGGATTCGCATCAACTTTCACGCCCAGTTCAACCGCCCAGAAGTTATGGATCACGTCTTTGGAAGTAACGTTGAAATACACGGGCCGGTCTAAAGGCAAATACAGAACATCTGATGTCAACCCGTTGTGTTCGGGGTACTCAAATGTCCACACCCACTGTTGTCCGGTAACGTTAATGATCTCGGCACTTTTTTGACCAGGCTGTTCATTCGCGGCGATGGAACCAAAAGAATTGGCCGTGATTTGGGCTAATTCGACCAACCCCCACACCACCAAGAACATCGCTAGTAACGTGGAAGCGACCGTCCACAAAATGACGCCAATTGTGTTGGTGCGAATGGCTGGGCTGTCCTGCATTGGCGGCTCGTCACCGCTTACGTGGCGCCAGCCAAGCAAGCTGTAGACGAGGACCGCGAACACGAAGGCCGTTATCGGAATTGACACTATTGTGAAAACAAAAACAGTCTGTTCAATGTCTTTCATGATCTCTGAGGCGGGAGCACCAGTTTGGTTCATCCCTGCCAGGAGCAACCATGCCAGCGGCAACAACAAAAATCCGATGACCACGTTCAGAATCAAAATCTTGCGTGCATAGGGGCGCTGCAGCCACAATTTCACCCGCCGCATTGAAGGCGGACGGTTTGTTGGTGCTTCAGGTTCTTCAGGAATTAATGTTTCAGTGCTCATACGTCAACCACATCAAATGTTCCGGCCATCCAGCCTCGCGTTTGCATTGGCCCACCAAATTCCTGGTAAAGGTCACCACATGGGAACTCGCAGTTCCACACGTAACTGCCGGCTTCTCCGGTCATGAACGTGACACTGATGATTTGAGGATCAACGGGGTACCCCATTTTGTCTGTCTTAGCATTTGCCGGGTTCATCGGCAGTGGAATCGACATGAAGAAATATGGCTGGGTTGACTCTGGGTACTGGTGCACCGTGAATGTATGACCCACTTCATCGGGCTTTATTTCAGATACTTCCTTGCCATTCCACTTCATCTTGCCGTCAACGGTTCCGTGAACCTTAGCGAAATAAGGGTTGTAAATAGTCCCGCCACTGTCGTACTGGCGAAAGTGAATGGTCACGAGCGAATTTGAGGGCACCTGCAAACTTGTTGACGGGTGATAAAACGGTTGGCCAGCCAACAGAACGTTATTGATTGGGGATTTGGTTTCTGGCTGAGGAACTTGAGAGGAACTGTTGGGGTACACATCTAAATAGAGTTCAGCGTGCGGCATTTCTTCACCTGAAGGTGCCGTCTTGGTACCCACGACATTTGCCACCAGAACGGGAGGGGCCTCGCCCTGGACCGCATTGAACACCCCTACTCCAGCAACAATGGCGCCCCCAAGGAGAACCGTGAGGAATGTAACCAGGAACTTTTTCACACAAACCCTTTCGTGTCATTTAGAAACGCAAGTTCCTCCCTCAAGCGTCGCAATGGCAACGTATCGCATGTGGATACTGATTTCAACAAAACTAGACAAATTTTCTATGAACATACGTGCTAACTACCGGGATGTCCGTTTCAACTAGCCTGAGTCCATGCAATTAGTGCCATTTGGCCTTCCGTTTTGGGAGCCGGACTACTTTGCCCTAATCAATTTGCTGGCAATAGCCGCGCTATACCTATGGGCGGCTGGTAGAGCCAAGCGAATCACCGGCCAGTCATGGTCGATTGCACGAACCATTTCATTTCTCTCAGCCATCGCGGTCATGATCGCCACTTACCTTGGCCCTTTTTCCGCTTGGTCGCATACCGCCTTTTGGCCTCACATGATGCAACACATCGCGATCATGATGGTTGCCGGTCCACTCATCGTGATGTCGAGTCCAATCACCCTGACGTTCATCAACTTAGGGCCGCACGGTCGCAGAAATCTCGTCAAGGTTCTGCGCAGCCGTCCAATGAAGTTAATTACCAATCCGTATTTTGGCTGGTTCTTATTCGCCTTCGTGTTATTGGGAACCCACGTAATTTTTGTCATGGAATGGATTTTGACCGATCACGACGCGATGCTATTTATCGAGCGGCCTGTTTTCTTGGCAGCTACCCTTATTTTTTACTACCCGTTAATGGGCAACGACCTGATTGCCAAACGACCAGATGCGGGAGTTCGCGTTGTTTCACTTGGCTTAATGATGATCCCCGAAACAGTTTTGGGAATGGTAATTCACTTCGCCCCTATCCCCCTTTATCCGACCTATGTTGAGGCCAGTTTCACAAGCGGACTCGATCCACTCACCGATCAAAAATTTGCCGGAGCACTGATGTGGGCTTTGGGCATGGTGCTTGATGGAATAGGCGTCATGATCGCCTCACTGCAGTGGTGGAGAGAGCAAGAAAAAGAAACCGATCAACTCGAACGCCAAGAGGCCCGAGAGACGCAGTCCCGACCAACATGAAAAAGCTCGCCGTTCTATTTGTCCTCACGGTGTCCATGACGGGTTGTGGAAACTTCATGTCTTCCAGTAGTGACACCACAATCTCAATCAACGAAAGTGACCTTGGAGGGGCATCCGCGCAACAGGCAACAGATGTTGGACTCACCTTCATCGCAAAACCAGATCGCGAACCTATCCCGGCAATTGCTGGACTTGATCTAGATCTAGAGCCCATCGCAATCGCCGATTTATTGGGGGACGTCACTGTCGTTAATGCCTGGGCAAGTTGGTGTGCTCCCTGCATTGAGGAAATGCCTGAACTTATCGCCACTCAAAAAGCTACGAAGAATTTGGGTGTTCAATTTCTTGGATTGAACGTTAACGATGACCTTGAGTCCGCCCGTGAATTCTCACGGGAAATTCCTTACCGAAGTATTGCCGACCCGGAGGGTCGCCTACTTGCTTTAATCCCCGGCATACCTCCAAGCGGACTACCCAGCACGCTGATCGTAGATCGCAGCGGGCGAATAGCGGTTCGGGTCATCGGACCGATCACCGAAGAAGTCTTGACAGCTCTGATTACTGAAGTCGCAGCAGAAAAAGGGCCTCAGTGATATACCTCTCCCATGTCTGAATCCACTTATACCGAAGTGATGCTCAACGTCGCTCGGGGATTTGAAATTGTCGCGACCGTAGTCATCGCGGTCGGATTAATCTGGGCCACCTACTTTTCGCTGCGAACCCTCGCCCGCACCAAGAAGGGCGCCACTGCTTATCAAGCAATGCGGCAAACATTCGGTGGGGCGCTTCTCCTCGGATTAGAAATCCTCGTTGCAGGTGATCTCATCCGCACGGTTGCCGTTGAGCCAAACTTGGACAACGTACTCGTCCTGGGTGTCATTGTCTTAATTAGAACTCTCTTGAGTTTCAGTATCGAAGTAGAAATTGACGGGGTACTTCCCTGGCGTAAAGCTTTTGTCAGTGGAGCGACCGTAATGAGTAAAGCCAAGCGCGATGCAGACTCAGTTGAGTCTGCCTAAACCACGCTTTACTTCGTAACATTGATCGTTCTCAACTAGTTACCGATGAAGAGTGAAAAAGCCTCACAGACGAAAATGTTCTTCTGGGGAGTGGCACCTATACGGTTGTCTAGAATTGGGCCATGATCAGCCCGCCCGGAGCGTCACACATCGGTGCAAGGTTGACAATCGCATTGCGTGATCCTCAAGGAAATGCTCAGGAATTGCTCGGCGTCTTGCAAACCGAACAAACGATTCTTAAGCGTGATGGCTCACTGGAGAACTTTGATCCGGACTCGATCACGCACTGGCATGTGGTTACAGACGTCAACGCGAGAGCTGGCTTCGGTGCACCACTGAGCATGCGAATCCGTGAACTTGAAGCAGCGGTGCAGGCTACATGGCCGGCAGATCTCACTGAAAAGTGCGGCGAGTGGCTACTAAGGGCATCCAAGGACAACACACTCCACCGGAGTTCAGTACTTCCAACCGGAGCCCGACCATTCGGTGAGCCAGGAGTGGAAATCGAAGAAGCAATTCACAAAATTGATGAGTTTTACCGAAGCAACGAATTACCTCCCGCCATCACTGTGCCACTGCCGGCATACACCAAACTAGACGAGCACCTTGAAACAAGCGGCTGGATAGTTGCAGCCGAAGTCAACTTCATGGTGATTGATACCAAAGATCTCCCGCTATCGGTCAAACCCGAAACATTCACCCTAAAAACTTCAAAGGAACCAACGACCGAATGGCTTGCAGTTAGCGGTCAACAATTCACAAGTGAAGTGCTCCAATACCCCGCCAACTACCTCTCAATTTTTATCGATGATCAGATTGTTGCAAGCGGACGCATTGCATTCACCAACAATTGGGGTGTTATCACCCATGTATTCGTCACACATGAGTATCGCCGACGAGGAATTGGTGGGTTGATCATGCATGCGTTAGCAGACACGACACGCGAACAGGGCTGCTCAAGGCTCACACTCCAAGTCGACTCCAATAACTCGCCCGCATTGTCACTATGCGAATCACTTGGCTTCAGGCTGCACCACCGCGATCGGTGTCGTGTTTTACCTGCGAGTTAATCCCCTCACTAAAGACCTTGATGACCTGATTCAGCAATCCGCTTTATCGCAGCGAACGTTTTCGGAGTCCGTCGAGCTCCTGCTGAGTCCGATCAGCGATCCGTGCGGCCACCTCGTTACCAATTGCTCCGAGCGCTGAGCAATAATAAGAAGCACTACAAATTCGACCGCGTGAAGTAGTTGGCATCAACGGTCCTGATCGGATCCACGGAGGTTGCACTGTGACACGCATCATTGTTACCCGTATTGCTGTAGCGGGGCTCACCGCGATAGCCCTGACCAGCGGATCGATTGCCCATGCCGCAAATGATGGAAGCGTTCAGGACACCTCTCCTACCGTGGTATCACTTCAGCCGGAGACCCACCATCGGCAGTCGATCTTTAGTGTCGAATTCGATGTCGCCCGGGACAAGGAAAGGCGCTTTATCACCAGCCTGCTAACAGTCAAGGACACTTCCGACCGTCTCTTTCTTGGCCAAGAACTCTCGTGCACGAGCCCTTCGGGCAAGTCGGTCGTCGGCATGGAGACGGGCCGCAACTTCTGGCAAAATGGTCTCGGCAGCACTGTTGCCTCCTTCGTCCTTCCAGCCAATGAAATGGGGCGCTGGAAATGCGAGTCGACCGTGAACCTTTGCGTTCCGGGTAAGTGTGACTCGGGGCAAGGGGGTGGCACATTAACCTTGGACGCAGGTAGTGCCCTGTCTACCATGAAGGTCAGCAAGCCCCTTGAATTGTGGTCCACGAGCGCTCGGTTCATTAAAAAAGATCAGGCGATCAAGCCGGGCAAATCCGCCACCTTCAGCAAGACGTTCACAGTGGGGCAAGGCGCAACTCCCACGGTGATCGGGGAGTTTTCATTCAGTAATTGCATCGAACCCACCTACCCCAATGCTTGCGGCAAGCTCGCCAGCCACAGCATCAATGGATCAGCAACGGCCTCGGTCACAATGAAGGTCGCTCAGGTCCCGGCCAAGGCTGGAGCTCAATGTTTCGTCACCTCAGCAACAGCCGGCGAAGGTCAGGGCACGCGCACCATTTCGGCAGCGCAACACCATGCCACGTTTTCGATGGAGATTCCCAATATGTCACTGAGCTCTTCACCCGATTGCACAAACAAGGTCACGGTTTCGGCTACTTTCCGGTCCATCAAAGGAAACGGAATCGTGATCGAGGGCGGTACGAGCAAGAAGCCGATGTCGTTGGTCAACATCGGTGAGATCGATACCTCCTACCAATCGATACCAGTGACGCCCTGATCGCGCATCAATGGCGACTTCAATTGTCATCCACGTAGGCCCGCGAAAGACTGGAACGACATACCTGCAGAAGGCCCTGACATTGGCAGCCCCGACACTGCGAGAGTCTGGCGTGCTGTACGTGACTCGCCTCGCAGGAGTCGATCGCTACAACCACGTGTCGGCGACCTATGCAGTGTCAGGTTTGCGATCGGGGCGATCGAGCCACATATGGCGGAACGTCAGTGAACAGAATATCCGTGACCTCGTGCGCCAGGTGGATGCTTGGGATGGCCCCGCCATCATCTCATCTGAAGCACTGGGTGGACTGAACACTTCCGAGGCAACCAAGTTCATGTCTTATCTGCCCAGTGCACCGGTGCATGTGATCGCCACACTCCGGGCACTACCTGATGTCGTGCTGTCATCGTGGTCGCAGAACGTGCTCAACCTGCATACCCAATCCCTTGACACCTATGTTGAGCGCTTTATCAACCGTCGGATGCAATTGCCATCATCGGAACGCTGGCGGCTCTGGGACGAAGACCCTCACGCGACCTTCTGGCGCAGTTACGACTATCCGGGTCTGCTTACCCGATGGCTGCACATGGGCTTTCCTGTGAGCGCTGTAGTTGTGCCAGACTCCTCGCAACCGCGCGATGAGTTGTGGACTCGCTTCCATAAGGCCGTCAACCTAGATGCTCTTCCTCCGATCGCCCCGCAGGTGCGAGATGCTGAAGCCAATGGAGCTCGGTCCCTGGAGGAGCTCGAGGTCATCCGAAGTACCGTCAAGAACGCCACTCAACAGGGACTGACCCAGGATGATCTCCGAGCACTTCGCGGAAAGCGATGGAAACTCCCGCGAGGCACCTACCTGCACACCGGCACTCGGCCGGGATTGGCTCCGGCCGCCGTGGAGGTCTTCGAGCAATGGGCACGAGAGGATGCAGACCACTTGGCGAAGCTCCCCATAAACCTCGTGGGTCCGATTGAAGAACTGCTGCGCCCAGCGCGTTCACCAAAGCCACCACAGTCCGCCGCTTACGCAGATGCGGCGGGCTTTCTGGTCGCGAACCGCATTCTGAGCGGGGTGGGGGACCAGCGCCATCGCGCGGAGCCAGACGGAAGGACTCGACGATTAAAGCGTCGATTAAATCGGTACGCGGTTCGATTGGGCAGGTGGGGCACGTGACCCGCCGCCTACACCTGCATATTGGTCCGAGGAAATCCGGGACAACTTTTCTGCAGCAGGCACTCATCTCCAATGCGCGGGCGCTCCGTGCTGAGGATTTGATCTATCCGGTGCCCGACCGTTCACTGCGGCAGCGACTTCTGGGTGCACCTCGTTTTCTCAACCATGAGAGGGAGCTACTTGCCGCCTGCACCGCAGAAGCCAGCTCGACTACCGATTGGCTCGCACACGCATTGGCGGGCACTTCCGGTGACATCATCCTTTCCGGCGAGGCCGTAGCAGCCTGCTCCCCGGCTGAGTTGGATTACCTGACGGCGTACTTGGACGTCGGTGACCTTCATGTGATTATCACGGCCCGATCATTAGAAGCCGTTATCCCTTCTAGTTGGCAGCAGCACATTCGCAATGGTCGAACGGCTTCGTTGGGCGCATATGTCGAAGACATCGCCAAGCGCAATGACCAGCGCCAGCAAGCTCCACTGACCTGGGCAACGGAACCGACTCAGGGCTTCTGGCTCGCGAACGACCACGCGGCCCTCGCCGAACGTTGGATCGCCCGAGGAGCACAGGTGAGTGTCGTGACAGTGCCCGCGGGATCAGCGCCCGCCGATACTCTATGGCAGCGTTTTCTCCGAGCGTTAGGTTTGAGCAATGCCGCCATTGCGGCATTTACTATTCCAAATATGCAGCCACTTCACGTCGGTCTCACCGCACCCGAGGCTCTCACCTTGAGGGAGATCATCTGGCAGTTGGAGTGTGGCGGTATGGATCGCACCGAGCGCAGTCGGTGGGCTCATCGCTTGGTAGAGGACGTTTTCCGCGGACGCCCGCAGCGTGGTCCGGCCCTGCAACTAGCGGGCACCGAACTTTATCGGGCGCGGCAGTGGGCTGCAGATGACTCCGCACAGTTGGCCATTCTTGTCGAGGCCGGTCAGGTAGCTCTCTATGGAGATCTGGCCGACCTGACACCCAGCGAGATCGCGATGGACATTAACCAGGCCCAACTCTCGCGCCAGATCACCGATCTCGGCGGCCGTTGCATCGCCTACCTCGAGGGAGCCCGCACATGATTGTGGTTGTCTGTGGCCAGCACCGCTCTGGCTCGACCCTGACATGGCAGGTAGCCCACGAGTTGCTCACCTCAGCGCAATCTGAGTCGGCTCAATCTGTGTCAGCGCCATTGTCGACACCGAGGGAGAACTTGCAGTTGCATGCACTTGATCCAGTCGACGTCCGCATGGTCAAAGTGCATTTTTCCCCTGCGATGAAAAAGAAGGATTTTCCCCAGCGGGGTGCTCGCTACATCTACACCTATCGGGATCCACGTGACGTGGCCGCATCACTCATTCGCAAGGGTCGGTACCAACCCGGTCACGAGAAGCGCGGAGTCGAAGGCGTCACGGCCATGATCCACCGCGAACTGCGCGGTGATGCATTTTGGCGAACGCGGGAGACCTTGTGGATCGGGCGCTACGAAGAACTCGCGCAGGATGTTCCCGCACTGGTGCGCTCTCTTGCAGAGTTTCTCAGTGTTCCGGTAGACGAGGATTCGGTGAGGCGCATCAGCGACTTTGTTTCCGTGGATCGCCAGCGCGAGCGCGTAGCAGACGTCCGTGACTTCGGAGTCGATCCTTCCTTGCGCATCACCTCGAACCACATCACCGACGGGCAAGAAGGGGCGTGGCGAGCCACACTCACTTCTGAGGAGGTCACCGCTATTGAGGTGACGGCGGCTGATTGGATGCGAGCCCACGGCTACGTTTGCGAGACGCTGCCACCACAGCCGTAACAAATGGTGTTGCATCGTCCGCCCAGTTGTGATTGGCGAGCACGGCCGCACGTCCATTATTACCAAGACGCCGTCGGCGCTCTTCGTCATGATGTAGTTCGATCACGGCTGTAGCAGCAGCAGCCGGGTCGCAAAAGGGCACGATGATGCCGGCATCGTGACGATCGAGCACGTCAACGACGAGCGGCAACGGAGTAGCAACCACGGGGATACCCATTGCGAGATACTCAAACACTTTGGCTGGATGCGAGTTTCGGTAGTTGTGCTCGTTGTGCAGCAGTGACAATCCGGTGGTGGCACCTCGCATGCGCTCGACTGCCTGGGGGTGGGGCAAGCGTCCATGCCAGCGCACATCCCCATCAAGATCGGCGCGCCGAAGTTGCTCTTCCACATCTGAGGACGCTGGGCCCACGATGTCCAAAACAATCCCGTGGGGGCGCAGCATTCGGCCGACCTCGATCAGGTCCAGTGCCCCTCTGGCTTTGGTCAGAGTGCTGACACATACAGCGCGACCCGGTCCCGGCTCGGGAGCATTGCTTTCAATGATCGTGGAATTTGGAACCACAGGGTGCGGGCGACGAAATCGCTCCGAATACGCCGCCTCGGCCAGCAGGAGTTCGAATCGGCGCTCCGCCCAACGCTCCAGCACCCGGACACCTCCGGCCGTCACTCGGTCGAGCGCCGGAGGAATCCATTCTTTGTAGGTCACGGCAGCCGCGGTGTCCTCGTGCACATCCCAAACCACTGGCGCATCGCGCACACTGGCGGCTGCCAATACCAGCTCTGCATCGTGAATTAAGACGACGTCGTAATCACCGGCAGTCTGGCGCAATAGCCGCCGTGCCGACCGCAGAGCACCCAGACGCCGCCGTCCAACGGACCGCGGCAGATCGATCGTCGTAACATCGACCGGCGGTTCGACACCGTGGGCTGAAAATGGTGCCGCATAAGTGACCACATGTCCGGCATCGACCAGGGCGGAAATCTGGCGCACCAAGATTCGAGTGTCTAACGGGTGATGGACGACCGTCATAACGAGAACCCGGATGGAAGTCACGGATCCGACCTACGATCCGACCCTCGATGTCCCTGGCGGCGGTCAAGGCGACGGCGGCGGGACTCCACCGAGTAGGCATCGATTACATCGTCGGGTTTGCCGTCGCCCTCGATACGACCCTTCTCGATCCAGACCACGCGGGTGCAGGATCCTCGGATGGCCGACATGGAGTGGCTCACCAGGACAACGGCCTCGGCTCGGTCACGAAGTTGCTGCATTCGATCCATGCTGCGTTCCTTGAAGTCCAGGTCACCCGTGGCCAGCGCCTCGTCGAGCAGGAGGATTTCATGATCCACCGAAGAAGCAATCGCGAACTTCAATCGAGCCGCCATGCCCGAAGAGTAGGTCGAGAGTGGCAGTTCAATGTGGTCGGCAACTCCCGAGAAGTCGATGATCTCGTCGATGTGCTCGCGGACGGCTGCGCGGGTCATACCCAGGGCAAGACACCCGAGCTCAATGTTCTCCCGGCCGGAGAGCCGCGGTACAAGGGTCTTGCCCACGCCAAGAAGTACGGGGGGTGATGACGCATAGACAGCACCGCGGTCCAATTGCACCAAGCCGGCCATGGCCCGAAGCAAAGTTGATTTTCCGGCGCCATTACGACCGATTATGCCGACGCTTTCACCCGCGGAGATTTCCAAACTCACCCCACGCACTGCCTCGACCTGTTGTGCCCGGCGTGGAACGAAACGACCGTGCGAGTGCACGCGGTAGGACACGGCGACGTCATCGAGGAGCATCCGCAAGGTCGACTTCTCCACCGATTCAGTCGCGTCCATAGGTTCCCTCACCGCGCCAAAAAACAAGCACCCCGGCGATGGCGGCAATCAGCGACCAAACGGCGGCGGCCACCCAGTTAGCGATGCCGCCCGGTGGGGTGTAGCCGGCCAGGAGCGCATCCCGCATTACCGCGAGGTAGACGGCACCTGGGTTGTAAACCAACACGTACTCCACCCACGCGGTCAGGTCGAGTTGGGAGATCCGTTCGGTTATCGGGAACATTACCCCGGACGCCAGCCCCCACAATCGCAGCACGAGCGGGAGGACCCCGCCTATATCGGGAGTGTGGCTCATCCACCGAGCGAGCAGCAGGGCGGTGCCCCAACCGAAAGGGATGATGAGTAGGACCGCCAATGGCGCGAGTAGCCAAGACCACGTCACGGGCTCGCCGGTCGATACCAAAACGATTACTAAAATGGGTAAGGAGACTATGAAAGCTCGGACCTGCTGCACCACTGCTGCGGTCGGCAGGATCACGGCGGGGATCGGAAGTGAGGTGAGCAAACCTCGATTCGCCGAGACCGAACGCGCCCCCGACTGTGCGGAACGACGGATGACGGCGAACGTGAACACGCCCACCGCGAGGTAGCCTAAGTAGTTCGGCACCGAAGTACGGGCCCCCAGAAGCAAACCAAACAACACCCAGTAAGTGGCCATGGTCGTTAGTGGGTCCAGGATCTCCCAGAGAGGCCCTAGTCTTCGAGTCCGATATCCAGCTTGAGTTTTGGCGCGAGCATATGCGCGGATGAATTCGCGACGCTGCCACAACGCCCTGAGGTAGTTGATCAAACTTTGACGGTCACCTATGCGTACCAGCCCAGAATTGTGTGCCCGCTGTTCGGCACTCATCATGGTGTGCTCCCAATTCCGCGCCGCATTTTCATCGGCCCGAGAGGAAAGCATAGGCATCCTGATACCCGGTGACGACGTGTGACCACTGACGTTCATTGATTACCCAGGCTCGGCCGGTACGACCTAATGCTCGATGAGTATCGATCAGTTGCAGTTCGGCGGCAAGTGCCTCTACGTCACCCGGTGCGACAAATCGCGCATGTCCCCCCGTGGCCTCGCGTAATGCCGGCAGGTCGCTAGCAATGACCAGTCGCTCACGGGCAAGGGCTTCGACAGGTTTGAGTGGCGTGACCAGTCGGGTAACTCGGTAATCCTCGCGTGGAATAACCACGGCATCAAGTGCGTCATACCAGTCGATCGCCGCGTCCACATCAACACGATCGATCCAGCGAATGGCATCTTGTTCTCCAAAGTGGCGTTTCAACAATCCCAGGGCCGGGCCGTTACCGACGATGACCGCTCCAATATCAACGCCTTCCTTACGGTTCATGAGGACCGCGGCCAGTAGGGTGCCGAGCCCTTCGAATGAATGCACCGTGGTAATTACGCCAACCAAAGTACGTTCGCGTGGTAGCCCGAGAGTCGCGCGCACCGGTCCACTCTCGCGTGGGGGCGCGAGGAAGCGGTCATTGACGGCATTAGGCACAATCCACACCCGTTCAGCGGCGACTCCTCTCGAACGAATTTCATCGGCCATTGAGGGTCCGAGAGTGATCACGGCATCGGCCGCCATCATCACCTCGGTCTCGCGAGCGCGTGCTAACGCGTACCACTCCGTGCTTGCCGCCCGCTCGTCGCCACCGTGTCGTGATGCCCATGAATCTTCAAGGAAGCCGCGCACTTCATAGACCATGGGGCAGCCAAGTTCGTGCGCTGCGAAGAGGGCAGCCCGTCCGTTCACGTGATCGGTGGCCGCGTGCAGGACGTCGGTCTGCTCTTGTCGGGCGAGGTTGGCGAGCCGGCGGCCAAACTGTGCCACGTCTGACCCTTGGGCGGCCAGTAGCCGGTGGTAGCGGACGCCCGACACCACTTCGGTGCGGGCGGCAAGGTGGCCCTGCGCAACTGGAAAGCCCAGCCGCGTGACGGCCTGTGCGTTGATCCCCGTGGCCTGTTGCGCGCGGATCACCTCTTGGGTGCGGATCGTGTAGCCGGCCTGCACCTGCGGAAGTGAGTTCTTTAGTACGTGAAGTACCCGCAGGGAATCACTCTGTGAACCTCGGTAGACCGGTCGTAGCGGTGCAGGTCCTAGCGGCGCTGGGGCAGTCGCTCCCTCGAAGAGTTCACGTCGAATGCGCGCAGCCCGGCGCCGGACCCTTCGAGCACGGCGCCGGCCAGAGGAATTTGTGGATTTGAGTGCCACGCGGGCCTGGGCCTCGGCCTCTGTGATGTGGCCGGCGAGCAGGAGCACCGCTGCTTGGAGTGATTCTCGGTCGGGGTCCGAGTTGGCAACGTGGTCAAGTAGCTGCTCGGCCTCGACCAGATCGTCGCGCGCTATTGCAACATCAACTAAACCCACGGTCCCCACGGCCCCTCGCGACAATTGCCCCCGTATGTGAAGGTGGATACGATCGGGTTCGCTCATGGCCCGGAGCAATCCCGCCCAGACGATCCACCGGAGACTGAGCAGTCGCATGACCCAATGCTACGCACGCAATTGACCATCCAAATTTGTAAGCCATCTAAACTTTTGAGGGGAGTTGATCACCGTGAACTTCCTCGATGTCCTGCACGTGATCGGCGCCCGACCCAATGTCCCGAAAGCCGCGCCGGTTGTGCGGGCCCTTGCCGAGACTGGTGCCAGCCAACTGGTGGTGAGCACCGGCCAGCACTACGACGACGACCTCTTTGGCTCCATGCTGCGAGCTGTGGGTATGTCAGCTCCTGACATTGAACTCAATGTGGGCTCGGGAAGTCATGCCCAGCAGACTGCCGCGGTGCTCACGAGTATCGAGCCCGTTCTGATCGAGCAGTCGCCACGCATTGTTGTCGTGTACGGCGACGTGAACTCCACTCTCGCAGCAGCACTGGCCGCAGCAAAACTGCACCTGCCCGTAGCCCATGTGGAGTCTGGACTGCGCAGTCACGACCCTGCCATGCCGGAAGAAATTAATCGTCGCTTAGTTGATCATCTGAGCACGCTGCTTTTTGTCACGTCCCCCGATGCATGGGTTAATCTCCGCGCCGAAGGTTTAGCGGATGAACGCGCGATTGAGGTGGGCAATCCGATGATCGACTCACTTATATGGGCGCGTGATTTAACTGATCTTCACCAGAGGCGAATCGCGCTCGACCTCCCCGAGGACTTCATTCTCGCGACCATTCACCGTCCCAGTAATGTCGATGACCCCGACCAGGTCGAGGCCGTGTTAGCACTGCTGCGCGAACTCGGCTCACTCCTTCCGGTTGTGCTACCCGTGCATCCGCGCTCCAGAGTCGCCCTGTCGCCCGCACAGAACTTCCCGGGAGTGCACCTGACGGCACCGCTGGAGTACCGCGACTTCCTCGCCGCACTTGCGGGATCTCGAGTAGTTGTCACCGACTCCGGTGGGGTGCAGGAGGAGGCCTCGTTCCTCGGTATTCCCTGTGTGACGATCCGCACGACCACCGAGCGTCCGGTCACCATTACTCACGGAACAAACCGACTCGCAACGTTGGCTAGCGCAACTGCAGATGTCAACGCGATACTGCGCAGCCCTCGACCCGTGCCTGCGAGCATTCCGTTGTGGGACGGGCATGCCGGGAATCGCATCGCACAGGCGCTGCTGGCGTATCTACACCGAACCCACGAGTCGGCACATGTCTGAGCCCCCACTAAACAAAATGCGGGATATGAATAATGAACTTGATGGCCACGAACTTGATGGCCACGAATCTTTTGGCCATGAAGCCGATATGGCCGACGTAATCGCGTCCGCGAACGAGCGGGCCGAGCGGGCCGAACTAGCTCTCGCCCGCGCCCGAGGTTCCTTACCCATGACCGTCGGCCAACTGGTGATCGATGCCGGCCAGAGCCCTAAACGCCTACTCGCCCTGCCCTTCACCCTGCTGCGCATCCGAAAGTCCAGACGCGCTGGACGGTCTCGGCTAGCGGCGCGACCCGAGCCTGCGGTTGTCATGAGCGGTCGCGACGTGGGCCTTTCGTCCAACCCAGCCCGCGTGCTGACTCCGCGTCGCACCGTGACGACCGACGACCGACCCTCCATCATCGCCATTGCCCCACCAGAGGTGATCGATGCACTTGGCGGATTCGCTCATGTGAGCCAGGCATGGCCGCATGACGCCGTTGAGCTCGTGCGGGTACTTGACCCCGACGGGGTAATCGTCCATGCGCACGCGGGCCAGCCCGGCACCCCATGGTTTCCCCTCGGCGAGCCCGGTGAGGCGGTACGCGAGCGCACACTGCTCGAGATCCGGGCGATGTGCGAGCGCCTCGGACGTCCACTGCTCATTGTGACCGACCCTTCGCACGCTCCGGGTTTGACTGAATTCGCCCGTGGCTGTGACCGCAGTATTAACGTGTCCGATGCCACGTCGGCTGAGAGACTCATTGCGGCGCTGATGGGTGCGGAGTTGATGGATAATGACCGTGATTAATCGGACCCTGCGGGCGCTTGTTTACGGCGACGTCAACCTCAACCTGATCGATGGATCTGCGGTCTGGCTAACCTCAACGGTCGAGTGCCTCGCCCGCACCGGCGTCGAGGTGACGGTGCTGCTCAAGTCGCGCATTGAGACGGATCGTCTGCTACTGCCGCTACACGAACTTGCGAACGTGCACATTGTCGAGCCAGTGCGGGCCACCATGTCGGCGGCGCAGGCCGCCGATTCCGTAGTGAGCCACCATATCGAAAAGCATTTCGATCTCGTAGTAGTGCGCGGCTCTCGAGTCGCCTCGGCCATGGTCGCGACCGGGCAGCTCGACGGAGTGCTGTGGACCTACCTGACCGACATCCCACAGAGTGTTTCGACATTGGATCACGGCCGTCTTGTCGAGTTGACAGCAATTGTTCGAGGAAGTCGTCGTGTGCTTTGCCAAACCCCCGAACTGCGCACATTCGTCGAGGCCGTGGTACCGGGAGTACATGGGCGTACTCTGTTGTGGGAGCCGATCATCCCCGATGCGCCATTGCCCGAAACCGAATTAAGTGATATTCGCGAAGATCACATTAACGATGATCACATTAATGGTGATCACGATCTGCGGCTTGGGTACGCCGGCAAGTTTGCACCTGCGTGGAACACCGATCTCATGCTCGCACTGCCGGCCGAACTTTCTGCGCGGGGAATTCCAACCCACCTCGATATGGTTGGCGACAAGATTCATCGAGAGGATCCGGCCTTCGCTCAACGGATGGACAGTGGACTGCGAGGTACGCCAGGGGTCACCTGGCACGGCGGCCTTGATCGCACATCCACCCTCGCGCTGATGGCCGCGTGCGATGCGGGGCTCTCCTGGCGTGACACCTGCCTTGATGACTCTCTCGAGTTGTCCACTAAGGCACTGGAGTACGCATCTGTCGGAACGCCGCCGGTGCTCAACCGCACGCCGATGCACGAGCGGGTGTTCGGCGCGGACTATCCGCTGTTCACCGATGCGACCACGACTGTCACCGACCTGCTGGCCCGCGTGCATACCGATCGAGAACTGCTGCGCCGCACAACCGAAATTGCACTAGCAGCAACTGAGCATTACACGATGACAGCAGCGGTTGCGCGGACTCGGCGCATCCTCGCGCGGGCCTTCCCATCGGCGTCCGCTGCGGGCGGTCAACCGCTGCGTGTGGTGATCGCCGGGCACGATCTGAAGTTCATGCGAGGCATCGCTGACTTGCTTGCAGCGCGAGCCGACCTCGATGTTCGTATCGACGAATGGT